>JAISHX010000007.1 GCA_031262335.1 Clostridiales bacterium | reverse complement strand
ACGCTGTCTTATGGTATACTCCGAATTAACAAAATCGCCTTGCCATATAATTAAAGAAAGGAACATATAATGAGGAAGGAATTGGAAAAGAATTACAATCCGTTAGATGCCGAAGAAAGAATATATAAAAAATGGTTGGATAAAGGATATTTTCATGCTGAAATTGACCATAATAAGAAAAAATTCTCAATAATGATTCCTCCGCCGAACATCACAAACAGGCTTCACCTTGGACATTCTTTTGAACAGACACAGCAGGATATTTTAACGCGCTTTAAACGCATGAAAGGCTTTTCGGCTCTTTGGCTGCCGGGAACAGACCACGCAAGCATTTCAACAGAAGTCTTAATAGTAAAAAAATTAGCGGAAGAGGGCAGCTCCAAAGCAGAATTAGGAAGAGAAAAATTTCTTGAGCGTGCGTGGGATTGGAAGCGCGAATACGGCGGTGCAATTATAAATCAGCTTAAAAAATTAGGCTCATCGTGTGATTGGGAGAGAGAGCGTTTTACTCTTGACCCTATGCTGACAAAAGCGACAAAAACTGTTTTTAAAAATTTATATGATTCAGGACTTATTTATCGGGGACTTAAACTTGTCAACTGGTGTCCTGTTTGCAAAACAACTATTTCGGACGCAGAAGTTGAGCATGTGCCTCAAAACGGCTTATATTATCACATGAAATATAAAATAAACGGCACTGATACTTATTTGGCGTTTGTTACATCACGTCCGGAAACAATTTTAGGAGATACAGCAATAGCCGTTCACCCAAAAGATGAACGTTACAAACATCTTGTCGGCAAAACAGTAATTGTGCCTGTTGTTAATAGGGAAATCCCGATTATTGCCGATGAATATGTTGACCGCGAATTTGGTACAGGTGTTGTAAAAATAACTCCTGCTCATGACCCGAACGACTTTGAAGTAGGGGAACGTCACAATCTTCCCAAAATAAACGTTCTCAATGATAACGGCACGATTAACGAAAACGGCGGTAAATTTGAAGGTCTTGACAGATACGAAGCGCGTAAACGAATAGTCGAAGAGTTTAAGCAGTTGGGGCTTTTTATAAAAACAGAAGAAATGAATAATTCTGTCGGCGAACACGAACGTTGTCATACTGTTGTGGAGCCGATTCTTAAAACCCAATGGTTTGTCAAAATGGAAGAGCTTGCACGTCCTGCGGCAGAGGCGGCAAAAACCGGTGAATTACGTTTTCATCCGGAACGGTACAGAAAAATTTATTTAAACTGGCTTAACGGAATACGCGACTGGTGTATATCGCGTCAGCTTTGGTGGGGACACAGAATTCCGGCATGGCATTGTGATGATTGCGGACACATTACAGTTTCTGTTGATGATGTTTCCGTATGTGAAAAATGCAGTTCGGCAAAAGTACATCAGGATGAAGACTGCCTTGACACATGGTTTTCATCTGCTCTGTGGCCTTTTGCGACTTTAGGCTGGCCCGATAAAACTCCCGATTTTGAATACTTCTTCCCAACAGATGTAATGATTTGCGGATATGATATTCTTTTTTTCTGGATAATCCGCATGGTTTTTTCAAGCTTAAAACAAACAGGGAAACTTCCTTTTTTTGATGTTGTTCCGCACGGACTTATACGCGATAAACTTGGCAGAAAATTCTCAAAATCACTCAACAACGGTATAGACCCGATTGAAGTTATAAATCAGTATGGCGCAGACGCATTGAGGCTTACGCTTATTACAGGTAACTCTCCGGGAAATGATATGCGGTTTTATCCGGAGCGTGTTGAAGTCAGCCGAAACTTCCTTAATAAACTGTGGAATGCCGCACGGTTTTTGCTGATGAATTTTGACGATTCCGAGCCTGTTTTAGACGAAACCAAATTGACTCGTGCCGATAAATGGGTTCTTTCACGCATAAATTCGGTTGCGAAAGAAGTAAATACACAACTTGAAGCATTTGATTTTGGAATTGCGGTTTCGGAAATATACAATTTTGTTTGGGACGAGTTTTGCGACTGGTATATTGAAATGGTGAAACCGCGTCTTTATAACCGTGATGACGAAACCCGTGAAGTAGCTCTTTGGACTCTTAAAACAGTTTTTACAGATGCGCTTAAACTTCTTCATCCGTTCATGCCTTTTATTACAGAGGAATTATTCCTTTCACTTCAAGACAGTGAAGAAACTATCATGCGTTCCGTATTTCCCGAATACAGTGAAGAACGCAACTTCCCGCAAGAGGAAAAGGCAATTGATTCGGTCAAAGAAGCAATTAAATCAATACGCGCAATTCGCACTCAAATGAATGTTCCGCCGTCAAGAAAGGCAAAGCTTAAATTTGTTTGCGAAAAAGAAGAATTTGCCGAAATTTTCAGTCAGGGAGAATCTTTCTTAAAAACGCTTGCGCATAGTTCCGAAGTTGAAATTGCTCTTTCCGGTACGGGGAATGAAACGGATGTTTCCGTTATTGCCCCGGGGGCGGTTATTTATATTCCGCTTGCGGACCTTATTGATATTGAAAAAGAAAAAGAACGTCTGAACAAAGAAAAAGAAAAGTTAATTAAAGAAGTTGAACGTGTCAGAGGAAAACTTTCAAACGATGGATTTATTAAAAAGGCTCCGGCAGCCTTAATTGACGAAGAAAAACAAAAGCTGGAAAAATACAGCGAGATGCTGTCAAAAACTGAGGAGCAACTGAATAACCTGAAATGAACTACAATGAATCTTTGGATTATATCATAAAAAGTTATTCGGCGGGCAAAAAGCGCGGCTTTGATTCTGTGAGAGCCGCGCTTGACGTTTACGGTTCGCCGTACAAAACGTTGCCCGTTATTCATGTTGCCGGAACAAACGGCAAAGGCTCTGTTTGCGCACTTTTAAATTCTGTGCTTTCGGCAGCCGGATACAAAACAGGTATGTTTACTTCACCGCATTTATGCCGTTTTAATGAACGTTTCAGAATAAACGGCAATGAAATCGACGACAACGAATTTGCGTTTTATATGACCAAAACACGGCACGCGTGTGAAAGTGTTTTCGGCGCGGAGGAAATGTTTTCGTTTTTTGAAATTTTTGCGATATTTGCGTTTATATTCTTTGCGGACAAAGGTGTCGACGCGGCAATTCTTGAAGTAGGCATAGGCGGCAGACTTGATACAACAAATGTTGCCGAAAATATTCTTGTTTCTGTAATAACATCAATCAGTAAAGACCATACAGAACTTTTGGGAAATACACTCGCTGAAATAACCCTTGAAAAGGCGGGTATAATAAAGAAAAACCGAAAAACGGTATTGTATTTTCAGTGTAAAGAAGTGTATAATTTAATTAGAGAAGTTTGTGTCGAAAAACAAAATGTTTTGTATTATCCTGACGAACTTGAGTTTTTACTAAAGGAAAACGCTGTTTCCGGAATGACATTTGATGTAAGTTGCCGATATTTTAAATATGAGAATCTGAAAATTCATTTTGCGGGGGAATATCAGCTCTACAATTCAGCAACCGTACTGCTTACATTGGAAGTTTTGCGCGGTGAAGGTTTTGATATTCCTCAAAGCATTGTGTTTGAAGGTTTTGCGGCGACAAAGTGGGAAGGGCGAATGGAAGTAATTTCTCAAAACCCTCTCATTTTAGCAGAAGGAGCACACAATGAAGACGGTATACGTCAGCTTTGCAACTCAATAAACACATACTGTGCCGAATGTGACGTTATTTTGGTTTTTGCCGCCCTGAACGGCAAAGATTATCCCTCAATGGTTAGGGAAATAACAAAAAATAAAAATGTCAAAACAATTATTTTAACGTATGTTAATTATAGAGCAA
>JAISHX010000215.1 GCA_031262335.1 Clostridiales bacterium | reverse complement strand
CGGCGTCGGTAACGCCGTCAACAACAACAAACGAGCCGTTTATTTCTGAAAAGCCCAGATACTCTACGTTCGACATATTTATCTCCGTTCGATATGTTATCTCACTAAAAGATTAAGGTCAAGACCTTGGAGGGCGTTCAAGCTCCGCGCTCAAAACGTGTGCCTTTGGGCACACTTCGCCCCTCCAAACTACCCACTAAAGGGACAATTGCCCCTTTGGAATCCCTTTTTTTGCAGACGGAATATGACTGTAAATTTGTTGTCGACTTCTGTCTGCAAAAGTTATCTTCTTTGTTTCTTTCTTCTTATAAGAAGAAAGAAATGGGGTGCGGGGCAACGCCCTGCGGTCTTAATTTTTAAGCTTAGTTTGCAAGTACATCTTCATAAAATTCATCAATCAATTTTTTATACTCGTCAAGCGCGGCTAAGTTGTCGTTAGAAACATCATATTTTATTGCAACAACTTTGTCAAAAATACCGTTGGCTTTCAAACTGCTCATCGGATGCCCCGCCGCAACAAGACGCGTGCATTTGTCATAAAGATACAGCATAATATCCATCATTTTGAGCTGTTTTTCAAACGGTACATAAGTATCATAAGAATGATAGGCGTTTTGCTGAACAAATCCAAGACGAACAACTCTCGCCGCCTCCAAAACGACTTTTTGTGTATCGGGAAGAACATCCGCACCGATAAGCTTGACAATTTCATTAAGTTCACTTTCTTCGTTAAGTAATTTCAGTATTTCGGCTCTGTGAGAAAGGAATTGTTCTCCGACGTTTTCATTATACCAATCGGCAAGGTTTGTAACATATTCGCTGTAGCTTGTAAGCCATTGAACAGCGGGAAAGTGCCTTGCATACGCAAGGTTTCTGTCCAAAGTCCAGAAACAGCGGACAAATCGTTTTGTGTTTTGTGTAACAGGTTCCGAAAAGTCGGCTCCCTGCGGTGAAACCGCACCGATTATAGTAACAGAACCGTTTTTGCCGCATAAAGCCTCACAGCAACCGGCTCTTTCATAAAAGCTTGCCAAGCGGCTTGCAAGATACGCCGGAAAACCTTCTTCTGCAGGCATTTCTTCAAGCCTACCGGACAGTTCGCGCAATGCCTCTGCCCAACGGCTTGTTGAGTCGGCAAATATTGCAACGTCATAGCCCATATCACGGAAATATTCCGCCATTGTAATTCCGGTATAAATACTTGCTTCTCTTGCGGCGACAGGCATGTTTGAAGTGTTCGCAATAAGGACTGTTCTGTCCATAAGGAACGCGCCTGTACGCGGGTCTTGAAGTTTTGTGAAATCTTCCAAAACCTGTGTCATTTCATTGCCGCGTTCTCCGCAACCGATATAAATTATTATATCAGCATCAGACCATTTCGCGAGCTGGTGTTGCATCATTGTTTTTCCTGTACCAAAACCGCCCGGCAAAGCAGCCATACCGCCTTTTGCAATCGGGAACAAAGAATCGACAACGCGTTGCCCCGTAATAAGCGGACGTGAAACCATCATGTAATTATTGACAGGACGCCGCACGCGAATCGGCCACTTTTGCATCATGCAAACAGGTTTTTCGATGCTGTCTTTAGTGCGGACTGTAATAATTGTGTCGGTAATTTTGTATTGACCGTCCGGTTTTACCGAGACTACTTCTCCGGACACGTCCGGCGGTAAAAGAACTCTGTGTACAACGACAGGAGTTTCCTGTGTTTCGGCAATAATTGCGCCGCCGGAGACTTTGTCGCCGACTTTGACAAGAATTTTTACGTCCCAAAGTTTTTCTTCGTCAAGGCTTGCAACTCGTGCCCCGCGTCCGATAAACGCGCCTGTCTGCGCCTGAATTGCGGCAAGCGGACGCTGTATCCCGTCAAATATGTTTTTTATGATACCCGGACCGAGCGTAACCGAAAGCGGCGCGCCTGAGGCATAAACTAAGTCTTTTGGTTTTAGTCCGGTCGTTTCCTCAAAAACCTGAATTATAGCTTCTTCTCTTGAAATGGAGATAACTTCACCAATGAGCCTGTCATTGCCGACAGAAACCATTTCCGACATACGGAAATTTCCATAGCCTCTTACGCGCAAAACAGGTCCGTTTATGCCGTAAATTCTTCCGGCTGATTCGGACACGCAAAATCCTCCTTATAGCACCGAGAACCCGTTAAAATTCTCTTTTTCTTCCGCCAGCCGCGCATCATAAGAGAAGTCCGACAGGGCGTTTCTGCCGCGCAGTTTCGCAAGAAAACCGCCTGCAATAGGTATTACCGAAACGCTTATTGCGCCGAGTGCCTCAATACGGCTTTTAAGAGTTAAGTCATGTTCATTTATAAAAATGTCTATTTCGCCGTTATTATCGGCACGAAATTTTGAAATATCTTCGAAAAGTTTTTCAGAATATGCGGGAGTTTTTGTATATTTTGAAATGCGTGCCACAACTTCAGAAAAAAGCTGCTGAATTTTTTCTTTCCGCAAATTAAGAACATCTTTTTTTACATCTGTTGACGCTTTGATTATTGCTCTGTTTTTTTCAAGGTCAATTTTATATAATTCTTCGGCTATTTTTTTTTCTGATTGTTCGGCAAGCTGTTCTTTTATTTCATTGCGGCTTTTTTCATATTCTGATTCAACTTCACGCAAGATGTCATTACGTTTTTTTTCGGCATCTTCCGCCGCTTTACGCTGAAAATTTTCGATTTTGTCACTGACTTTCATAATCTTACTCCAATCGCTTCTTTAACATATTTTGTAATAAAGTCGGCAGGGCGTTCTGTGCCGTGCCGGTCGGGTATTTCAACAAGCAGAGGCAGTGGGGACGACAGCCGCATTTCTTTAATTATGTCTGGAAACTGTTTTGACAACTTTTCGGTGATAAGTAAAACGCCCAAGTCTTGTCTGTTTTTGGCGTTCAACAGCTCCTGACGCAACTTTTCGCTGTCATTCAAACCGATATTACATCCTTCTATACCGACAAGCCTCATTCCGACAACCGTATCTGTGTTGTCGCTGATGACATACATTTTCATAGAATCTCCATCCTTGAATGTCAGACTCTGTTAAGAATCATAAAAGCAATAACAAAGCCGTATATTGCGACACCTTCGGCAAGTGCGACAAAAACAAGTGCTTTTGCCATAATTCCTTCATTTTCGGAGAGTGCACCCAAAGCGGCGGCGGCGGCGTTACCTGTTGCAATGCCCGCGCCTAAAGAACCAAGTCCAACGGAAAGTCCCGCGCCGATAAACGCAAGCCCTGAGCTTATGGCTTCAGGCGGAATATTCGCCGATTGCGAAGGAACGCTCGCTGCTTCCGCCGCACCGGAAAACATTGCAATCGTAGAAAAAATCAGCACACCAAAGAATGATACGACATTAAACGCAAGTCCCAACCTTGCACGCCGTACTCTGCCGGGCTTTTTATTTGTTGCCAAAAGTATGCCGGCAGGCAGAATAATACTCAAAATCAACAACAGCACAGTTAATTGCATCAACATATAAAACCTCCGTAGTGTCCCGTAAAAGCGGGGAATATTTTGACGCGGTCAGGTGCGTTTGCCGTAAGAAACAAACGCTCTGCCTGTGCCGCTGTAAAACCGTGAGAACATCTCATAGAACTCAAGGCGCAAAACCTGAATCCCGACAATAAGCCCTTCAAGAACAATAACAAGCATATTGCCGAATACAATAACTATAGGATTAGGACTGCCGCTTGCTTCGCCGGCAAGCATCATTACAACACCCATCATACATGCGTGGCTTAAAGCAAAAGCTCC
>JAISHX010000130.1 GCA_031262335.1 Clostridiales bacterium | reverse complement strand
CTGTCTGTAAGCGACGGATAAACGTCTGAAACACGCGTTGCATACACCTTTATATCTTTGTTAGTTTCAAGCAATGCAACAAGCCTATTTGAAATATCAAGGTTAGGGTCTTTTTCTTGGATTCCATGTCCTTCAGTACCGGGGTCGGAGCCGCCGTGACCGGGGTCAACGACTATTATTTTTGAGTATTTGTCTTTTGGCATCATAGCTGTAATATAAATATTGTCGTTATCCTGCTTTATGTCAAATGCAAGGATTTTCTCCTCATTGAAAACGATTTTTGTTTTTCCGTCAGTAGTGGAAATTTCTATTGAATTTATCAATCCGTCATTGACAAGCCTTTCGCCGTATCCGAGATAGCCGGAATAATCTCCGGGCAAAGTTATAACATACTTATACTCGTAATATCTGTCCTCCTGCTGAATCAGGTTTATATCAAGCGGCATGTACGGGTCTTTTTTTATGGAAAGCGTTGACAGTTCATGGCTGAAATCTATATTTTCATAAGTTGTTTCTGAAATTTTTATAGTTGTTGTGTTTTGCAAGTTCTCGACGGTATAATTCGCCTCTTTTTTCAAATCAATAACAATGCGTGCGGTTTGCGAGTCAAATTGAGCAGCTCTTACTGAATTGACAAAAAGTCCGGCGGATTCGATAACTTTGGATTCTGTAATTTGTGCCAAAGGAATGTCAACAACAAGGCGTTTAGGAGATTCAAGAGGAAAGATTGAAACTGCCGGTGTAACTGTACCTTCAATTACTATACGGTCGGTGATGCCGTCTGTGGAAAAAAGCACATTTGAGATATAGTTGCGTTCAAACGACACTGTAATATTTTTCCTGTCATCAGAAATTGAAACCGAAAAGCTAACCGTTTTTGTAAGGTCAAAGACAATACGCGTTATTTTGACAGGCTCTAATTGATTTTGACCGACACGCACAGTTGAAAGGTAGTTCACACCTTCTGTTGGGTATTCGGTTAGAGGAAGCAGGTTTTCAGCGTTGTAAATGTCAATAACAAGACGATTGTCAGCTAAAATAAACTTGTCAACTCTGCTTATTGCAGAGTCGGCGGTAATTACGGCATAACTTCTGCCTTCATATTCAGGAAGAATAATGCCTGATATTTTCGTTTCGGGAAATTGTCCGACAGGAATTTCCGCAACAGAAACATCATTAGATTTTGTCGGGGATTCAGGTTCTGCCGGCAACTCCGGCTCGGGATTTTTATCGTTAGGGTATGGCGTTGGTGAAGGTGATGGTGACGGTGTTGCGTTTGGGGACGTTATTATAACAGCATTATTTGCGGAATCCCACTCAACCAAAAAATCAAGGTTTTCAGCAGCGGCACGTACCGGAATCATTGTTTTGTCGTTAATATTTTTCGGTGCGGCATCAATATCGACAAGTTTGTCGTTGACAACAAGAATCGGAACATTTATAGTAAGAATGACTGACTTGTTACCGTAACTTATGTATACTTGATTTGTTTCACCTACCCACACAACGGTACTGCCCAATGCTTCAAAAACTTCTCTTGCCGGAACATATACACGCCCGTTCAAATTGACAGGCTCCATCGGCAATTCCGTAATTTCTTTGCCGTTTATTATTAGCTTTGTCGGCGCAAGGTCATACTCGTGGGCAACGCCGTCATAAAAAAGCGTTTTCGCAAAAGTTTCGGAACAAAATAATACAACAAAAGCCGCAAAGGCGGCAAAAAAAATCCTAATGTTCATAGGCGGTATACGCTCCTTTTTCTTTACATAATTAGATTATACCAAAAATCTGTTTTTTTGCAACGAATTTTTTTCTTAATACGCAAAAAGGGAGAATTTTCATGAAGAATTTAGCAATATATGTTCATATTCCGTTTTGCTTGTCGAAATGTGTTTATTGTGACTTTTTGTCTTTTTCTAATAAAGAAAGTTACTTTAAACAATATTTTTTAATTTTAGAAGAAGAGATTAAAAAAAAGGCGGAAATTCTGAAAGATTATAATGTTTCTTCTGTATATTTCGGCGGCGGAACTCCGACTTTACCTTCTGCCGAATTTCTGATTTCGGCATTGAACGCGATTAAATGTAACTTTAAAGGAGATTTTTCTTTAATCGAAATAACAATTGAGGCGAATCCCGAAACAGTCAACAGAGAGAAACTTTCCGAATTAAGAAACGGCGGTTTTAATAGAATAAGTTTCGGCGCACAAACTTTTTCAAATAAGATTTTAAAAAAAATAGGGCGTATTCATACGGCAGAAAAGTTTTTTTCTGTTTTTAATGATGCCCGTGATTCGGATTTTAAAAATATAAATATAGATTTAATGTTTGCTTTACCTGACCAAACTATTGATAATGTTGCGGCTGACGTAACGGAAATTATAAAGTTGAATCCTGAACATATTTCTTATTACGGACTTACATTAGCCGAAAATACACCTCTTGCGTTAGATAGTTCTTTTATTCCGACAGACGACGTAACAGACAGGCTTATGTACGATTTAATTGTAAGTGAATTAAAAGAAGCAGGCTATATTCATTATGAAATTTCAAATTTTTCTAAAACAGGTTTTGAATCAAAGCATAATTGTTCTTATTGGAACGGAACAGATTATATTGGTTTAGGATTTGGTGCACATTCATTGATTTGTGACGAAAGATTTCATAATACAGAAATTTTTGCAGAGTATTTAAAGGGACACAATAAAAAAGAAAATTGTATACTTCTATCCGAATCTGATAAACAGTCCGAGTTTTTTTTCCTTGGATTAAGGAAATTAAGTGGCGTGTCCGAATCTGACTTTTTAAAAAAATTCAAAAAGAGTTGCGATGAAATTTACGGAATCCAATTACAAAAACTTGAAAAAGATAATCTTATCACAAGAGAAAACGGTATAATTAAATTAACTAAATTAGGCATTGACTTATCTAATATTGTGTTTAGAGAGTTTATTTTTTGAGAATACATTATAAAAATAAAAGCCGCAGGTACCCCTACGGCTTTTATTTTTATAATTCTTTAGAATATTTTTCTAATTCGGCAACATTGCCATATACAAAATGTCCGGGTTCAATTTCCGAAAAAGTTGGTTTTTCTTTGGAATAATCATGCTGCGTTGGGTCATAAATTGTTACTACCTTGCTTTTTGCGAGGCGCGGGTCAGGAACAGGCGCGGCAGAAAGCAGATTTTTTGTATACGGATGCAAAGGTTTTTGGAACAAACGCTCTGCATCGGCAAGTTCAACAATTTTGCCTGCATAAATAACGGCAATTCTGTCTGAAATAAAGCGTACAACGGATAAATCATGGGCAATAAACAAATATGATAATCCGCGTTCGCGCTTAAACTTGTTCAAAAGATTCAAAACTTGCGCTCTGATTGAAACATCTAATGCAGAAATAGGTTCATCCGCAACAATAAAATCAGGTTTCATTATAAGTGCACGTGCAATACCGATTCTTTGGCGTTGTCCGCCGGAAAATTCATGCGGAAAACGTGACGCAAATTCCGGCAAAAGTCCTACATCCAAAAGCGCGTGATGAACACGGTCGTCAAGTTCTTGTTGGTTTTTATATTCACGGGAATTGATTAGACCTTCCGAAATAATATAATTGACTTTTGCACGTTCATTTAATGATGCCATTGGGTCTTGGAAAATCATTTGCACTTTGCGAACAACTTTACTGTGAAGTGTACGCGAAATTTTACCGCTTATAACTTCATTTTGGAAAATAATTCTTCCGGTTTGAATTTGATTAAGCCGTACAATTGCGCGTCCTATTGTTGTTTTGCCACTGCCCGATTCACCGACAAGCGAAAAAGTTTCGCCTTTAAAAATATCAAAACTTACATGGTTGACAGCATGAACAGTTTTCTTGCCGTTTTTAAAATAAACACTAATATCTTCAACTTTAAGGATAGGTTCTCTTTCAATTCGGCTCATACTGCACCCCCGTCACTCTGCCAGTAATCCCTTTCTTTGATTCTTCTTATAACGTCCGGAGGAGAAATTTTCGGAGCGCGTGGGTCAAGGAGCCATGTTTTTGCTTTGTGAGTTTCCGATACAGGGAAGTAAGGCGGTTCTGCAAGAAAGTCAACTTCAAGCGCATATCTGTTTCGCGGAGCAAAAGCATCTCCTACGATTTTTTTAAAAAGATTCGGCGGAACTCCTTCAATAGCAAATAATTCGCCGCCTTTTTCACCAAACTGCGGCAACGACGAAAGCAACGCCCATGTATAAGGGTGTCGTGGGTCAAAGAACACTTCCTCGGCGGTGCCTATTTCGACAATTTGACCGGCATACATTATTGCAACACGGTCAGCGACTTCGGCAACAACGCCGAGGTCATGAGTAATATATATAACTGTTATTTTTAATTCTTTTTGGATTTTTTTAACCAGTTCAATAATCTGTGATTGGATTGTTACGTCAAGAGCTGTCGTCGGTTCATCACAAATTAAAATGTCCGGTTGACAAGCAACGGCAATAGCAATAACAACTCTTTGGCGCATACCTCCGGAAAACTGGTGAGGGAAGTCCGAGTATCTTGATTCGGCGTCGGGGATTCCGACTTCGGAAAGTAATTGAATAACACGTTGCTTTGCTTGTTCTTTAGGGACAACTTTGTGTTCGATTATTACTTCACGGATTTGTTCACCGATTCTTTTCAAAGGATTCAAAGAAGTCATCGGGTCCTGAAAAACCATCGCTATTTTTTTTCCGCGTATTTGCAGCCATTCTTTTTCTTTTTTAAATTTTGTAAGGTCTTTGCCTTCAAATATTATTTCGCCGCCTTTTATCGTACCATTAGAATCAAGCATACCAATAAAAGACTTTGTAAAAACTGATTTTCCGCTACCGGATTCACCTGCAATAGCAAGAGTTTCGCCCTTGTAAAGGTCAAGAGATATTTTCCTGATTGGCTGCAATGTTTTGCCGCGCAGATTAAACTCAATTTCAAGGTCTTTTACTGAAAGTATTGTTTCTTTTGCCAAAAATATCCCTCCTTTAAACGTGATTTCTCGGGTCGCTTGCATCAGCAAGAGTGTTTCCGACAATATAGAAAGAAATAGTTATTAACGCAACAACAATAGTTGGGAACGTCATCAAATGCGGACGGAAAGTAATTTGTGTCCGCCCTTCGGAAATAAGAACTCCAAGCGAAGGAATTTCCGGCGGCAATCCGACTCCTAAATATGTTAATGTAACTTCAACGGCAATAACACTAACAATAAGCAACGAAAATCTAAGCATTATAACTGAAAGAAGGTGCGGCAGTAAATTTCTTGTAATCATTCTGTGCATTGGAGTGCCAAGACAGCGTGACGCAAGATTGTATTCTCTGTCACGAATAATAAACACGAGATTCCTTGTATATTTAGCCATTGAAAGCCAGCCGACAATCGACAAAGAAAGGATTATTGTCCAGTATCCGGGTGCCAGTATATATGTCATGAGTATGAATAAAATCATTTGCGGAATATTCATAATAGCATTATAAATTTCAATCATGTACTTATCAACACTACGCACATATCCCCAAATTGCACCGACAATAAATCCAACAATAATTTCAATCAAAGCAACGATAAAACTGATTGAAAGAGAAATTCTTGTTGAATACCAAACGCGTGACCACAAATCCCTTCCGATGCCGTCTGTACCAAACCAGTGAAGTGCTGTCGGAGGTTTTTTCCACATAGTCGAGTCCATAATATAAAATATATAGTCGAATGGTTTTCTGCCTTTTTCGATAGCAATTTTGCCTGCTTCATTCGGAAAGAACTGCTCCAGAACAGCAAACAAAATAACAGCTACAGCAAGAAATAAAGCGAACATTCCAACTTTATTTTTACCGAACGCCCTAAAAGTCGAACGCCAGTACGAATAATTGGAATATTCAATTTTTTCACTTACTCCTTTTGAATATTCATGAGGGACAAACAAAGCATCTAAATTATCATGTTCGTCATACGACACTTGTTTTCCCTCCTTCACTTTCCTCTACTTTTTTAAAACGCTCTTTTGCCGTAACAAGCCTTATACGCGGGTCAACAATGGCGGCAAGCAAATCACCAAGTAAAACGCTTATGACACCCAGCGCAACATAGATAAATACAATTGCCTGAACAACATTGTTATCGCGCTTATAAATTGCCGACATAAGGAAACGCCCCATGCCCGGAATCCCAAAAGCTTGCTCAATAAGCAGGGTGCCGCTTATTGCCATGATAAACGAACTTGGCAAACCATACGCCATTGGGGTGGCAGCGTTTCTTAAAATGTGTCCGAAAAATACTTTATTTCCGGGAAGTCCTTTTGCATAAGCAAGTTTAACATAATCCGAACTCATTTGGTCGACTGTGTAACGGCGTAGCCAAAGCGCAACGGCGGCAAAATCTGTTACAACCATAATGATAATAGGCGTAAACCATGAGGTAATCTGGTCGCGTTTCATAATCATCGGCCAGCCCGTCCAAGCTGTTATATAAAGCTGAAGAACAAGAATTATAATTACATAAGGAAGTGCGTTTATTAACGCACCATAGACTATAACCACTTTGTCAAGCGGCTTATCTTTATATTTGGCGGCAAAAAGACCGCATGTCCAACCAAGAATCAGGGTAAAAAAAGTTGATATGATACCTAATTTGATTGAATACGGAGCTTTGTCCGCAATGACTTGCACGACAGGTGTGTCAACAGCGATGTTTGTGGATACCCCAAGGTCGAAGTTCAGGAACAGGTTTTTATAATAATTAAACAACTGAACAAACGGGTTTATAGGGTTTCCTTTGATATCATAAATTCCAAGCTTCCAGAGCCGGATATTACGAGCCTGCTCAGGGAGCCTCTCGTATGTACCGGGTTCAAAATACCCTGTTACAGGCATAAGCCTAAGAAGCAGAAACACCGCTGATACAACAACGAAGATTGTTACGA
>JAISHX010000055.1 GCA_031262335.1 Clostridiales bacterium | reverse complement strand
GTAGAAGCATACAAATCGCTGAAAACAAGTATGTACCGTTCGTAACACGGGAATTTAAGTCTGTGGACTATGGATAAAACACGGCTTGCCGTGACATAGGCAGGGATATTTAATAATATTCGAGAAGCAGAAAATCTCGAAGCAATGAGAGATAGTGAAAATCTACTGAATATTAAAAAACATCAAAATTCAGCAGATAATCGGTTACGGTGATAGAATGAAGCTGCCATGGGACAGGCATTATTTAAAAACAGGATTACACATCGTTGTTCTTGTCGCCATATGTTATATTGTAATAAAGCTTATTAACGCCGCCGCTTATACTCTATCGAATCTTGGTGAAATCGGACATGGTGTAAGCGGATTTTTTTCGGTACTTATTTCTGTTCTTACACCGCTTATAACCGCTCTTGTGGTTGCTTATGTGCTTGACCCGCTGGCGGAATTTCTTCAAAAAATATACGACAAATATTTTATAGGACGATTTATTCCTTTTTGCGGTCAAAAAATAAGCGGCTTAAAATCTTATATATTTCTTAAAGATAAATTATCAAAAATCAAGTTTATTCCTTTTAACAGCAAAAAATCGCGTAAACGAAAAAGTAAAGAAGAACAAAAATTTAAACCTCGTACTGCCGGAGCCGCCCTTTCATATATTGTAATCGCAATAGGAATAGCTATATTGGTTTTTAATGTAGTGAACCGTGTCGGAAAAGGCAAAGGAGATTTTACACAAAATCTGATTGCAAGTATAAATTCGTTAGTAGTTCAAATAAATAATATGTATGCAAGAATACAAGTCACACTTGTCGAATATGACGCAATGGAGTCAGTATCAGGCGCAATTAACGATGTAGTTAAAAGCGTTACTGATATAATAAAAGATTTTTCGGCAAATATTGTTTCAGCGGCGGCGGCTGCCGGAGGAATGATAGCTCAGATTATACTTGGACTTGTAGCGGGTTTCTATTTTCTGCGTGATAAACAGGCAATTTTAGATAAAGTTCAAAGAACGGCAAAGCTTTTTATTCCTGCAAAGCCTTACCAAAGAATAGCCAATGTCCTTGACGACACAAACGCCGTCTTTTCCGGTTATATACGCGGACAACTTACAGATGCAGCTGTCGTGGCAATTCTTTTGAGTATTGGTCTTTCAATTGTCGGTGTTGAATTTGCACCGGTTTTAGGTATAATGGCCGGTCTTGGAAATCTTATTCCGTATTTTGGGGCGGCAGTTGCATTTGCGGTTTCTGTAGTTGTTGCACTGTTTTCGGGTCCGCCTATAACAGCGGTATATGCCGCAATAGTAATTCTTGTTATTCAGCAAATTGACGGTGCTATTTTGAATCCAAAAATTGTAGGAAATAAAGTAGAGCTTAGTCCGGTTATCGTAATACTTTCATTAGCTATTGCAGGCACAGTTTTCGGAATAGCCGGAATGATTTTTGCAGTCCCTGTATGCGCCGTTGCAAAAATATTTTTAACACGTTATGTAAGAAGAAAAACCATAGAAAAAATTAAAAACGAAGAAACTACAAAGGAGATTGATAGTGGAGATTGAGCGTAAATTTTTAGTTAAAAATATTCCCGATTCTTTTAAAGAATATGAAAAAATAGATATACTTCAAGCATATATTTCTACTAAGCCAACAATAAGAATACGAAAATGCAATGATAACTTTATACTTACAATAAAAGGCAAAGGAACAATAGCCAAAGAAGAATACGAGCTTGAAATAACAGAAGACGAATTTAATTCTTTATTGAATAAAAAAGAAGAAGGCACAAAATGTATTAAAAAAACGCGTTTCAAAATTCCTCTCAAAGACGGGCTAACCGCCGAACTTGATGAATATTACGGTGAATTGGAGGGGCTTTTTACTGTTGAAGTCGAATTTGCCGAAATAGACGCGGCGCGTGATTTTGTGCCTCCGGACTGGTTCGGCAAAGAAGTTACTGAAGACAGCACATTTTCAAATGCTTCACTGTCAAAAAACGGCATTGAACGACAATAACCGACAAAACGACATAATACGCATTATCCGATAATATTTTTAATATTATTTGTCGAATATTCACGAACAGGCAAAAATATTCCGTAAAAATCGCCTAATTTGTAATACTAATTGTGTTGATTTTTGGATAACAAGCATTTATAATTTAATAAAAGCGGTAAAATTATAAAAAAAAAACGAATACTGGTTTTGCCGCAACAATATAGCGGAGGTATGTTGAACTATGGAGGAACAGTCAAAAATAAAAGTTTTAATGGTTGATGATAACAAGGACTTTTGCGACGTTGTAACAAGCTATTTAAGAAGACAGGAAGATATTTCTGTCTGTGAATATGTGAATGATGCGACAAAGGCATATGACATAATAAAAAGAACAAATCCTGATGTTGTTGTTCTTGATTGCGCAATGCCCGGACTGGACGGATTGAAGATTCTTGAAAAAGTAAAAAGTAGTGAAAAGCCGCCCATTTGTATAATGCTTTCAGGGCAGGGTCATGACAACGTAACTACAAAGGCGTATGAATTAGGTGCCGAGTATTACATAGTCAAGCCATGCGAATTGGATGTTCTTGCCGACAGAATACGAATTTTTAAGGACAAAGGCAAAGCACATGTTCAGGGAAAAAAATTCGGCTCACAGATTACGCCTATAGACTTGGAAACAAGAGTGACCGAAATTTTGCACGAAATAGGCGTGCCGGCGCATATACGCGGGTATCATTACATGCGTGAAGCGATAATAATGGCAGTAAATGACCTTGACGTGCTCAACTACATTACTAAAGAGCTGTATCCGACAATTGCTCAACGTGCAAAAACAACACCTTCACGCGTTGAACGTGCGATTCGCCACGCTATTGAAGTTGCTTGGAGCCGCGGTCAAGTTGACGCCATTGATAAAATTTTCGGATATACAATAAGCACACATAAAGGAAAACCGACAAACAGCGAATTTATTGCACTTATCGCCGACAGATTACGCCTTGAATTAAAGGCATCTTAAAAATAATAAATCCCCATGAAAGCTTTCGGCAATCATGGGGATTATATTTATTTTACGGCAATAAATCCTTGTTTCAAATCTTCTATTATGTCGTCTATATGTTCGGTGCCAATCGAGAGGCGAATTGTATTCGGCTTTATTCCCGATTCCAAAAGCTCTGATTCACTCATTTGAGAATGTGTCGTTGATGCCGGATGAATTACCAAAGATTTTACATCAGCGACATTCGCGAGCATTGAGAACAATTCAAGTCCTTCGATAAATTTCTCTGCGGCTTCTTTACCGCCTTTAATTTCAAATGTAAAAATCGAGCCGCCGCCATTCGGGAAACAGCGTTCATAAACAGCTTTATCAGCGCGTCCTTCAACAGATGGGTGATTGACCGCTTCAACAAGCGGGTGTTCCGACAAAAATTTTACCACTTTAAGGGCATTTTCAACGTGACGTTCAATTCGGAGAGAAAGAGTTTCCAAGCCCTGAATAAACAAAAATGAATTTAACGGTGCAAGTGCCGCGCCTGTGTCACGAAGGAGCGTAACACGCACTTTTGTAATATATGCGGCATTTCCTGCGGCTTCTGTAAATTTTACACCATGATAACTTGGATTAGGTTCTGACAAGCCCGGGAATTTACCGTTTGCCCAGTCAAAATTTCCTCCGTCAACAATTACGCCGCCGATTGATGTTCCGTGACCGCCTATAAATTTTGATGCCGAATGAACAACAATATCCGCGCCGTGTTCTATCGGTCGGAACAAATACGGTGTCGCGAATGTATTATCAACAATAAGCGGAATTTCATGATTGTGAGCAATTTTTGCCAAAACATCAATATCCGCAACGGTGCTGTTTGGATTTCCGAGAGTTTCTACAAAAATTGCCTTTGTATTTTCTTGAATTGCAGTTTCAACTTCGGCAGGGACAAGAGCATTGACGAATGTTGTTTTAATTCCCAAATCATTAAGTGTATTCTCAAAAAGATTATATGTTCCGCCGTAAATCGATTTGTCGGAAATTATATGGTCGCCGGCTTTTGCAATGTTTAAAACAGAATATGTTACCGCTGACGAGCCGCTGGATAATGCGAGTGCCGCCACTCCGCCTTCAAGAGCGGCTATTCTTTTTTCAAACACGTCAGAGGTGGGATTCATCAGTCTTGTATAAATATTTCCGCCTTCCGTAAGCGCAAAACGCCCTGCTGCCGCTGCCGCTGTCGGAAAAACATAAGAAGTCGTCTGATAAATCGGAACAACGCGTGAATCTGTTGCGGGGTCAGGCGTTTCCTGCCCGACATGAACCTGAAGTGTTTCAAACTTATAATTTTTCGGCATTTGGAACCTCCCTAAATCATATATAAATACTATGATTTGTATGTTATCATTGATTGTACTTTTTGTCAAGCAATTATTTAAAAAAATTCGTAAGACACTTGAAATTCTATCTTACTGCGTATATAATCTGTAAAGACATTCAAGACATGAGGAAAATTATGATAGAAATAATTTATTGTGCGTTTTTTTTGGCGCTTTGTTTTGTATTTATAATTGATATAAAAAGTTTCACTATACCTTTTAAGTTATGTATTTTTATAGCTTTTTTAGGAATTTTAAAATTTATTACTCAAGAAATGTCTTTGTCAGGTTTCGTAAATATTATTATCGGTTGTTTTGCAGTCAGTTTGCCGATGTTAGCGTTAGCGGTTGTTTATGGCGCAGTTGGCGGAGGAGATGTAAAACTTTTTGCGGCATTAGGACTTTTTTTTGGTTGGAAACTTATAATTCTTTGCGCTGTTATTTCATTCTTGTTAGGAGGATTGTTCAGCGCGATTTTAATAATTATAAAAAAAAGAAATATTAAAGATGCCGTGCCGTTCGGACCTTTTATTTCTATCTCGGCAATTTTTACGGCTGTTTTCGGAAACGCAATAATTGATTGGTACGCAGGCTTAGTCTAAAGAAGGGTTTGATAAAATGAACATGCCGGATATTAGGAAAATAATGTCTGAAAATAAAATTTTTGCAAAAAAAAATTATGGTCAAAATTTTTTAACGGATTTTAGAGTAATTGAAAAAATTATTGCGGCGGCACAATTATCAAGTCAGGATTCTGTACTTGAAATAGGTGCGGGTCTTGGTTCTTTGACTTATTCTTTGGCAGAACACGCCTATAATACTGTTGCATTTGAAATAGACACGCGTCTTTCGGAAATGTTAAAAGAAAATTTTTCGGCTGATAAAAATGTTGAAATAATCAGTCAGGATTTTTTAACTGCCGATTTAAATAAATATGAAAATTACAAAATAATAGCAAATTTACCTTATTATATTACTGCTCCGGCAATATTTAAAATACTGGAAGAAGGTAAAGGAATAAAAAATGCTGTTTTAATGGTACAAAAAGAAGTCGCGCAAAGAATTTTATCCCGACCAAACACTCCGGATTATGGAGCAATGACCGTTTCTGTATCGTATTACGGAAATACAGAGTTAGTTGCAAATGTTCCGCCAAACTGCTTTGTTCCAAGACCAAATGTAGACAGTAGCGTAATAAAAATCACACCGAAAAAACGCACGTTAAATTCAGAAGAAGAAAAATTATTTTTTACTATAGTTAAAGCGTCATTCTCAAAAAGGAGAAAAACACTCGTAAACGCTTTATCTTCTTTTTCCGAATTAAATATTTCTAAAATTCGAGCAACTGAATTGATAAATCAAGCCGGTTTAGATTTAAACATTCGCGGCGAAACACTTTCAACTAAAGATTTTGAAAATTTAGCTAAGCTGTTAAAATAAAAAACTCCCTTTCGGGAGTTTTTTATTTATTGCTTATTTTCATTTCTTAGGAGCGAGAGTGTACAAACCGGTTTCAGCAGAATATGAGCTGTTTTCGGTGTCATAACCGAAAGCATATGCAATCTGTGAAAGAGGAATGTAGGTTGAACCGAACTGACTTCCTGCAGGAACTTTAAGCTCTGTTTTGTAGCCTTCTCCAGCGGAGTTAAGCATTGTACGCTTAAATGTTGTTCCGCCGCGAGTTACAGTAACTTCAGCAGAACCAATCTGGAAGCTTGCAGCATTATTTGTAACAGGGTCGATAAGAGTAGCTATTTTGTCGGTACCATCCCAAACAACCTCAAACCCGAGTAATTCACCGATAGCGCGGAACGGAGCAAATGTTGTGCCCTGTTCGGAAATCGGAAGCATTTCCATAGTGCCTTCAGCGCCGTCAAGTGTGTAAGAACCTGTATCTACATTAAGAATAAGCTCATGGCTTGTCGGAGCAAGCGCACCGCCGTTGTTGTCGGTTGTGATAGGAGCTTTATTGACGTCGATGAGTTCTTGAATAACACCGAATGTGTCGAACTTTCCTTCGCCAGCTGTATTTGTTACAAATGTAGCGAGGTCTTTGTCGTAAGTTCTGTATTCAGTGTAGAAACCGTAGTTGCCGGGATTTGGATTTGAAGGAGTTGAAGGTGAAGTATCCAGTCTGCCGCCCGGAAGCGGATATTTAGTAAGGCTGTTGCTCAGACCTGCAAGACCGTAGTCGAGGTCGTCTTGGGCATAGTTATCGGCAACAGCGGAACCACCAACGATAATATCATATCTGCCGTCAACAGCAGCACGGTCAGAAATAATGGTAAGACCTGATATTTTGATTGTAGCTTTTTCTTTCTTTGTATTCATAGCCGCATTGCTGGATTTATTAACAGGAATATCAAGCGCACTTGCTGTGATATAACCGCCGTAGTTACTCCAGCCTGAACTCTTCATATAGTTGTAGTTCCAAGGTTCGTCAAGTTTTTCTTTGCCTAATTCAAGAGTAGTTGAGTCAGAGTTTACAACCTCAACTTTAACATTGGCAAGAGAACCAAAGTATACAAACGGAGAAGGTGCGCCTGTGCCGTGTTCGGTAACAATAATCTGAATAGAGCGTTGATCCTTACCCGTAGCAGTTCTTGTTGTGTCGTAACTTCCGCTAAGGAATTCGCCCGGTACTCTTTCAGTAATTGTAATTTCAGGAATTTTGATTGTTTTGTAAGTAGAGTCAACATTAACGTCTTTTACTTCAACAACAGCAGGTTTTTCTGCTTTGCCGACATAAACAACGTGTTCGCCGAGAACGAACTGGTTGCCGTTGTAGTATGTGTTTTCGTACCATGTTCCCATTGTGTTGTCGCTGACTTTTACATAAACGTCGCCTTCATAGTTTGCTTGAGAAGTAATTTTGAATGAAAGGCTAACTTCTGCAAGTTTGCTTTGGTCAAATGTGTTATTTGAATCCTCGGCATCGCGCATGTTAAACAAAGCCCAGTCGTGATTATGCAAACCTGCTTGGAGACTGTAATCTCTGTTAAGCTGGAATGAATCGTTGCTGGTATCGCCAGCGGCATCAAAAGCATTTGCGTTCCAATCCCATTTTGTACTGATGTTGCTGATGCCGCTTACCGAAATATCAGTAATTTTTGCATCATCAAGCTTGTTACCATCTTTATCTACAACGTCAAAGTAAATATATCTGCCGCCGAAGTAGTCGCCCTTATATTGATTAACTCTCCAACCATCATAAATAAGAGCGTTAGAAGCAACTGCTTCTCTGATGCTCACACCTGCCCAAGGCTGGCTTTTGTCTGTTATTTGACCTGAATCAATAATTGTTGTTGTGTTTTGGCTGTGAGCACTAACGCGTGGTTTAAGGTCCTCATCGTTGTAAGATTTGATAAGAGGAACAGTTATTGTCTGTGAAGCAACGATTGATTCAGCAGCTATGCTGCCAGCATTAAGTTCGTCTTGGTCTGCTTTATAGAAGTTAATTACAGCCTGAACTTCTGTTGCACGGTTGTTATTTGTTGG
>JAISHX010000037.1 GCA_031262335.1 Clostridiales bacterium | reverse complement strand
GTATGAGAAATAATAACACCGTCTTTTAGTGGGTCAAGTTTAAAATCCTTACAAAGCTTAGCAAAAAGTTCAACGGCTGTGTTGTATGTTCCTAAAATAAAGGATTTTGTTTTGGCAGGGTCTTTGTCTACCCAACTTCCGTTAGGATTGTACTGTATTGTCGAAGGCTCTGTCATTTCAACGCCGATATGCGTATCATTGGCACTGCCCTTTGGTCCGGAGCCGCAATGCCATGCGCGGTAATCCCATGGCAAAGTCTGATATACATCTCCATTCTGCTCTAAAAATGCGTGAACACAAACAGAACGTCCCCCCGGTTTTGCTGTGTTCCATGAACGTACAAAAGTTTGTGCCGAAGGCTGGCTTACGCCGACCGAATGGAGCATGATTCCCTTTATGGGAATTTTTTTTCCTGTAACGAAACATTCATTGAGTTTTAAAATGCTTTCAATTATTTTCATGTTATTTAGCCTCCATTGTATTAGGATTTATATTGTCGTTATTTGTATTATTTTTTTGTGCTGTAGGTAATGTAGGCTCGTCCGGTTTATCATTTGCCGCCGGACTCCCGTCATATTCCCCTTTTTTTTGCAGAACATCAACGGCACGCACGATGACTTTTGGTATTGGAACTCCCATCAAACCGGCATTTTCTATTATACTTATTGTTTCGTTAGCAACAAATCCAATAACAACTGTACTTCTGATAAATTCTGTATTGATAATTTTATCTAATTGTGCGGCAACAAGCACAATAAGAAGGACAAGACCTTTTCTGCAAAGTCCCTTAAATCCAAATGTACTATTCAACGCGCCTGTTCCTGTGGATTGAGAATTACTGAAAACAGCTCCGACTATAAAACCGCTCAAATAATCAACAATCATAAAAATTACTAAGGTTTGGAGCGACGTATCCCAACCTCCTAAAACTGCCGCAAGCGCACCTCCTGTCACGCCAACTACTGTAATCACTCCGATTTTCATTACAAAAAACGTTGTTATTGCGCTTAATGCAACGGCGATTGCTGCCATAATAATTTTTTTCATGTTGTGCATGCTCCTCTTCTAAGCTTATTTGTTTTTTCCAAACCGCCTGCGCAACATCTAAGCCAATTACGGAAATTTTCCTTAATTTGTACAAAATCCACCTCCTGTCTTGAACAAACAAAAAGGACCCGCCAATTTTGGCAAGTCCTTTTATAATTATTATTAAAAAACTGTAAAGCAATACCTGATTACACATTATTACATTTTATATTATAGCATTAGGAAGATTGCCTTGTCAATGCCCTCTTTGTGAACAAGCACGACAACCGCATGAATTTAATCTGTGGAATTACCTATACGGCTTTTTCATAAGTCTCTTTCGCCGTTTTGCTTAGACATTTCTGTGAGTTTTTTCTTGAGATAGGAACTATATAATAAAAAGAACAGGGTTGCCGACCATGTAAATTTAACGATATAATAAAATATGGTCAACAGTGTATCAAGGTTATTATTTAACGGCAATTCATCTCTCAATATTATGATAAAGATAAACAGGAGAATTATCGCATTAATCGTAAGAAGAATCCAAAAAGTAATGAGGCTTCTCTTAAGTCTTTTTTGTAAAACTTCAGTTTTTGTCACCACAGAAACATCTCCCTTTTCGAGGAGGGCTAATGTATGAACATTGCATCCCCGAAACTAAAAAACCGAAATTTTTCATTTACGGCTTTTTCATAAGCCGCCAATATGCTCTCACGCCCCGCCAAAGCCGAAACGAGCATTATAAGAGTAGATTCAGGCAGATGAAAATTTGTTATCAGAGCATCGACAATTTGAAACTTATAGGGCGGATAAATAAATATGTTAGTTTCCTTTTTTGCCGGAATTACATATCCGTTTTCGGCTGAAGATTCAAGCGCCCTTGCGGATGTTGTGCCGACAGCCACTATTCTGCCGCCGGATTTTTTTACTTCATTTATTTTTTTTGCGTTTTGTTCGGTAATATAAAAATATTCGGAGTGCATTTTATGATGTTCGGCAACGGTTTCTTTTACAGGCAAAAAAGTTCCCAAACCAACATGCAGAGTAACTTTTGCAATAGTAATTCCTTTTGTCTCAATTTCTTTAAGCAATTCGTTTGTAAAATGAAGTCCCGCTGTCGGAGCCGCAGCAGAACCTTCTTCACGCGAATAAACTGTTTGATACCGTTCGCTGTCTTTTAATTTTTCTTTTATATAAGGAGGCAACGGCATTTCGCCAAGCTCCGATAAAACTTCCTCAAAAACGCCGTCAAACATAAATTTCACTATTCTTTGACCGCCTTCTTCTTCTGAAAGTATTTCTGCTGAAAGTTTTTCGCTGAAAATTACTTTTGTACCTTCTTTAAGTCTTTTGGCAGGACGCGTCAAAACTTGCCACACATCCGCCGAATTTCTCTTAATAAGCAAAAATTCAACATCTGCTCCTGTTTCTGCTTTTTTTCCGTGCAACCTTGCCGGAATCACGCGTGTGTCATTCAAAACAAGACAATCTCCGACATTAAGAAGTTCTTTTATATCACAAAAATGTCGGCACGTTGTTTCGCCCGTAGTTTTGTCAAGAATCATTAGTCTTGAAGCTGAACGGTCTGCCAACGGAGTTTGTGCAATCAGTTCGGATGGCAAGTTATAATAGAAATCTTTTTTTAGCATAATTCTCCTTTAAAGCTTGAATACAAAATTTTACAAATCAGATTGGGAAATGTACTGCGCTAATTCTATATTTGTATAATAGTGCTTTAAAATCTGTTCAAAATTATATCCGGCTTCAGCCATTGCTTTTGCGCCGTGCTGATTTAGTCCTACACCATGTCCCCAACCTTTTCCCGTAAAAGTAAAAGCAGTTTCGTTTGAGGCTGATGCGGTAACAGAATATAGAGATACAGTCGAAACGCCTGTTGAAGTTACTGTCTGAACAGAATTGGAAGTTAATTTTTGCGGTGTTTCAACCGCTCCTATTGCGTATAAGTTTGCCGCAGTAGCGGAAGTTATTCCGTATGAATTTATGACGGCAACATTTTGCGGCACAATAGTTGATATGCCGTTAGCTATTACAAAATTCCGCGAACGCAAAGAGCCTTCTTTTGTTGTTGAAAAAAAGGTACGCACTTCTTCTTTAGAAAGGACGATTGAGCCGATTGTACCATTCACTGCAAGTTGAAGAACACGTCCTGTGGAGCCTGTTTTTACTATAGAAACACTTGTAACACTTCCGATATTTGCTCCTTTTGCCGTTGCAAGTGCCGAAAGTTCCGCCGATGTAAAAGTGCGGCTCCATTGAAGAGGTTCTGATTCGGCAATATCGAAAACACCTCTCAAATATGGTTGCGGATTTGACCAAACATTTTCGCTGTCATCGGTCATGCCTCCTGACGAAGAAAAAAACACAGCTTCAATGACTTCATTGTTGTAATAAGCACAAATGCCGCGTGTAGCGTCAACTGCCGCACGCCCTTCGGTACTCTCATTTCCATAACCGCCGTATGCCTGACAATGAACATCATCACAAAGGTCATAGCCTTCGCCGTGCGGTTGCTTTGAGGCGCGGTTTATCGTGTATGAACGTGCCGATACAGCTTGAGCTTTAAGTGCCTCCGCATGCCAGTCTTTGGGCATTTCGCTTGTTATAACACTATAAAGATATTCTTCCAAAGGAATGACATTTACAGCAGAAACTTTGCCGTTTTTTGTTTTTACTTCAACAAAGCCGCGGTAACTTCGGTCAGTCAGCTGAATTGCGGCAAGATTAGGGTTTGGGCGAATACAAAGTGAATATGCCGGATTATCGAAAATAAAAGCAATTTCTCCGCTTTTGAGCTTTAGAGATACAGCGGCATCGCCAACTGCGCTACCG
>JAISHX010000204.1 GCA_031262335.1 Clostridiales bacterium | reverse complement strand
ACATTTTTTTGATGTCTTTTAAATAATTTTTCTGTACATCGTCCAAGTTATCTGTTCTGATAAGTTCGCCCATTCCTATTATTGCGTTCATTGGTGTCCGTATTTCATGGCTCATTGAAATAAGGAAATTGTTTTTTGCGTTGTTTGCCTCTTCGGCGTGTTTTAGTGCTTTAATAAGCTGTGTAGAATCATAATAAATAGCAAGAACACCATCAAAAGCACCTGTTACATCAATCAAAGGGGTATATATCGTGCGAAAATGACGGGCTTCATTTTCGCCGATAAAAGAAATTGTAATATTTTCATATATAGTTTCACGCAAGTCTTTTGTTTTTTGAAACCGTGCTTCAGCGGCAGCTGCATCTTCAACAGAAATAAACTTTTCCCAAACATCATATATTTTTTGACCGGTAAGAACAGCACTTTTATCAACTCGCACAGCGCGTTTGAAAGATTCGGCATAATAAAGAATACGAGCATCCTTGTCCAAAAACATTATAATATCTTCACTGTTTTTTAAAACAAGCTGCAAATATTCGCCTTGTTCTGCGCGTTCATTAAGAAGTCTTGTATTTGTTGCAAGGCGGGTGTTGTATTCAATTGCAAGGCTGTTTTTTTCCTCTGTAAGCGTTTCGCGAGAGCGGGTTAATTTATATATTTTTTTCGTCATTGCGGAGTTTTCATCCTTAAGACGTTCTACCTCGGCTCGCAGAAATTCGCACTCCTGTAACAGTTCTTGCTCATACATAATATCACCTTAAGAGCTATAATCACAATACTACTTACATTTCCGCCGGTTCAAAGTCCTCAACGCCGTGTTTGCAGAGCGGACAAATAAAATCTTCCGGCAAATCTCCTTCGTGAAAATAGCCGCAGATTTTGCAAATATAGCCTTTGCGCGGCTCAGATTTAGGTACAGGCTTAGGCTTTATATTTTCAAAATAATATTGATACGTCGTACTTGCGTCGCCTGAAATGGTTTTACTTTCCACTACATCGGCAATAAATAAAATATGTGTGCCGTAGTCTTTGCTGTCTATGACTTTGCCGCTTATAAACGCATTGCAATTTTCGGTAATATAATATAGTCCGTTTGCTGAACGCGGACAGTCAAGCATATCGGCGAATTTGTCTGTATTGCGTCCGCTTTGGAATCCGAAATGTTTGAATTGGTCGAACACAGCTTTTTCGGAGAAAACAGACACATTGAATACACCGGTTTTTTGTATCTGCTCGCAAGTGAGATTTGCCTTATTGACAGCAATCGAAATGCGCTTAGGATTATCTGTAATCTGTGTGCATGTATTTATAATGCAACCGTTGTCCTTGCCGTTCGCCTGCGAAGTAAGCACGAAAAGCCCATAACTCAGCTTGAACATCGCCGATGGGTCGACTTCGCCCGCCTTAATTTCAACGTCAGGACGGCTCGTCAAATCGGCGGCAATTGCCGCCGCAAGCGCGTCAATTTTTTTCAAATCCGCCGCTTTAACTGCACTCTCAATTATAAGCGGTTCGCCAATCAGATTGAAATTTTTATTTTTCGCCAGAATTGTCGGCATAATCTTCTGACTGAGCGGACCCCAAGTGCCGTTCCCGATAAACGCAATACTGCGGTTTTGAAGATTATGCGAAGAAATTTCCGTCAGAAATGTTTCCATATTTCGGAATAAGCCTGCATTATGCGTCGGAGCGGCAAAAACAAGAGTTTTTGCGCGAAACGCTTCCGCCAGCAAATAACTCGGGTCAGTAACGGAAACGTCGTATAGTTTAACGTTGCCGACACCCTTTTCAGCAAGTCTTGTTGATAAAATTTCTGCGGCAGTTTCTGTATTGCCGTAAATCGAGGCGTAAAAAATTACGGCGGTATTTTCTTCAGCTTTATAGCATGCCCAATTTACATATTTATTTACGAACAGCGGAATATCACGACGCCAAACAGGACCGTGCAGCGGCAGTAACAGTTTTATATCAAGTTCGGACGCTTTCTGTAAAAGCGCGGTCACTTGAGCTCCGTATTTTCCGACTATGTTGCAGTAGTACCGCCGTGCTTCAGGCAGAATATCTGTTTCAAAATTCAATTCATCGGCGAATATCGACCCACCCAATGCCCCGAACGTACCAAACGCGTCTGCACTGAACAGGTATTTATCCGTTGCATTATATGTTACCATAACTTCAGGCCAATGTACCATCGGCGCCGTAACAAAAACGTAAGTTTTCCCTCCGATTGTCATTTGTTCGCCGTCATTAACCAAAACAGCTTGATTTTTAAGCTTGAAAAAGCGGTTGATTATGGTCAGAGTTTTTTCGTTGCAAATAATTTTTACGTTTGGATACTCGTGCAGAAGCAGTGACAGTGTTCCGGAATGGTCAGGCTCCATATGGTTTACAATAACGTAGTCGAGCCGACCGTCGGGAAGTAGTGATTGCAGGTTGCAAATCAGATTATCCGCTGCCGAAACGTGAACGGTATCGAAGAGAATGTTGACTTCGCCAACACTCAAATAGCAGTTATAGCTTACGCCGTTCGGCACAGGGTACAGATTCTCGAACAACATCAGACGGCGGTCATTGCTGCCGACCCAGTATAGATTGTCGGCAATTTTGCGGTATTTGTACATAATCTCAAAACTCCTCAAAATAATTATCGTAATAATAGTTTAGCATATTTCCGCCGCCTTTGCAAGACCTCAAGTTGCCGCCGCATCCGCATTATTGAGAAGCTCGGCTCTTATTGTTTACAAATTTGTAAGATTGGGTTATAATTAAATTAAAATTGGCGGTACAAAATCTTATATGAGGAAATGAGCTATGGGTAAGATAAGCAACGGTATATTCAGGAAGTCATCAATAGAACGTATAGAGTCGCCCGACAGGCTTAATGATGTTGCCAAAGGTGTCGGCAGCGGACTTTGGACAGCTCTTGCGGCTCTTGTTATGTTTGTTATCGGAGCGTGTGTGTGGGCATTTTTCGGCAATATTCCTGAAACAGTTTCGGCGATAGGGAAAGTTGATGCCGGATTTGTTGTCGTTGAGCTTGACTATGCTCAGGCACAAACAGGTATGTCGGCAAAAGTTTCACCGGATTACGCCACAGACAAAAGCTTTGTGGGCGAAGTTGTTGAACAGAAAGTTCTTGACGGGGGAAGGCAAATTGTTTCGATACAACTTCAACCGTGGGCATCAATTTTAAATGGCGCACAATGCACAGTCACAATCACAAAAAGTGACAGAAAACCATATACACTCTTTTTTGGAGGCGACTTTTAAGTGGGCGGCATTTATAAAGTACCTGTTATGATGCAAATGGAAATGACAGAGTGCGGGGCGGCATCACTTGGAATGATTTTGGCATATCATGGCAAGTGGCTTACGCTTGAACAACTGCGTGAAGACTGCGGCGTATCACGCGACGGGTCTAATGCGGTGAACATTATTGAGGCGGCAAGAAACTACGGACTTAGAGCAAACGGTTACAGGTTTGAAACTTCCGATTTGAAAAAATTAGACAGACCTGCGATTATTCATTGGAATTTCAACCATTTTGTTGTGTTGGACGGTTTTAGAGGCGGAAAAGCTGTTATAAACGACCCTGCACGCGGTTGTGTTACGGTAAGTGAAAAAGAATTAGATGATGCTTTTACAGGCGTAACACTTCTTTTTGAGCCTGAGCCGGACTTTCGGCAAGAAGGCAAACCGAAAAGTGTTCTTAAATTTGTGTTCAGCCGTCTGAAAGGCGCCGTCGGCATTTTTGTTTTTGGAGGAATTGCGGCGGCTGTTTCGGCGTTTGCAGGGCTTGTAATGCCGGTGTTCGGAGGCATATTTGCTGACGAAATTCTTTCGGGCAAAAACTACGGCTGGTTACTGTGGTTTACGCTTGCTTACGGAATTGCCTTGTTTGTTCAAGTCGGAATTACGGCTGTTCAAAATCTTTATTTCAATAAAGTAAACGCCCGATTTGCCGTTATCGGCAATTCGGAATTTTTGTGGCATGTTTTGCGTTTACCTATGAAGTTTTTTTCCAACCGTTACGCCGGAGATATTGCAAGCCGTCAAAATCTTAACGAGGTCATTGCAAGAACAATGATACGGCAGCTTGCTCCTGTTGTCGTTGATGTGTTTATGCTTGTATTTTATTTACTGATGATGATAAATTACAGCATGCCGTTGACGATTGTTGCCGTTTGCGCAACATTGATGAATATTGCCGCCGGAGCTTACAGCGCGACGCGGCTTATGAACGCCGGAAGAGTTTATGAACGCTCTGACGGAAAATACTTCGGAGCGTTGACTTCCGGAATTGAAATGATTGAAACAATAAAAGCAACCGGCTCGGAACTTGCTTTTACGGAAAGGCTGTCGGGGCATTATACTTCAAAACATAACGCAAGAATGGAATCAATTAGATTTGAACAGGTTTTCGGAATTATCCCCGGACTTATTCAAAGAATTTCGGGACTTGCAATTTGGCTTGTGGCAGTTGTATTCATTATTCAAGGCAATTTTACCGTCGGTATGTTTATCGCGTTTCAGGGATTTTTAAGCGGATTCAATGCGCCTGTGAGTAAATTCAGAGAACTCTTGCAGCAAATAATTTCGGTTCGCGTTCAAATGGAACGCGTTGACGACGTTTTCCGGTATGAGCCTGACGCTGTAAGCACAGAAGGTTATAAAGGCGAGGGAAAGCTTATCGGTGAAGTAGAACTAAAAAATATTACGTTTGGATATTCAAAGTTGGCGGCTCCTTTTGTTAAAGATTTCTCCGTAAGTATTTCTTCGGGAAAAGTCGTTGCGTTTGTCGGTGCGTCAGGTTGCGGAAAAAGCACTCTGGCAAAACTTATTACAGGACTTTATGAGCCTTGGAACGGAGAAATTTTATTTGACGGCAAGCCTCTGAAAGAAATTGACAAAGATGTTTTCCGTTCGAGTGTTGTTATGATTGACCAAGATATTACTCTTTTTCAGGATACAGTCGCAAACAATATAAAAATGTGGGA
>JAISHX010000144.1 GCA_031262335.1 Clostridiales bacterium | reverse complement strand
TATGCCGAATATGTTACCGCCGCTGATTATCCTGACAGTTTCAGCTACTTAAACCGTGAAAATGTAATTATAATGAAAACCTTTTCAAAAATATACGGGCTTGCCGGATTAAGAGTCGGCTTTGCATTTGCGGACGCAAATGTTGTTGCTCATTTTGAAAAAATCCGCAGTCCGTTTAATGTTTCGTCAGTTGCACAGGCGGCGGCGATTGCCGCTCTCGCCGATGACGATTTTATTAAAATGTCAAAGACAAAAAATCATGAAGTTTATGAATTTTTTGTAAGCAAAGCCTCGGAAGCAGGCTTTTATTGTATTCCGTCACAAGCTAATTTTGTTATGGTTGACGTAAAAAAAGACAGCCGTAAAGTATTTGAAAGTTTGATGAAAAAAGGATTTATCGTACGCCCCGGCGCTGCGTTCGGAATGGATACGTTTTTGCGTGTTACTCTTGGAACAATAGAACAAATGGAGAACTTTTTCCCATTACTTATGAAAGCGGTTGAAGAACTATGAGAGCGGGAATAATAGGTTTAGGTCTGATTGGCGGTTCAATAGCAAAGGCTTTAAAAAAACATAATTTGTGTGAGTTTTTGGCAGCGTTTGACAAGAACGCATCATCGCTTTCAGACGCAAAAGAAACCGGCGTCGCCGATGAAATAAGCACGGATGATTTAGGAATTTTTGCCGGATGTGATGTTGTATTTGTTTGTGCGCCTGTATCTGATATTCCGGCTTATTTGGCAAAACTTGAAAGTATTGTCGGTGACGAATGTCTTGTTACAGATGTCGGCAGTACAAAAGAAGGTGTTCTTCAAGCGGCATGCAAGTTTAAACTGAACTTTGTCGGCGGGCATCCAATGGCGGGTAGTGAAAGAACGGGCTTTGCAAATTCAAGTGACTTCCTTTTTGAAAACGCATATTATATAATCGTTCCCGACGAAAAGAAAGACCGCAAATATGCGGAATTTCTATGTGAAATTATTAGAGCAATCGGGGCAATTCCGATTGAACTTGATGCCTGTACTCATGACGAAATAACGTCTGCAATAAGTCATACACCGCATGTTGTTGCCGCAGCACTTGCAAATACTGTTCGCAAACTTGACACAGGCGGTTTTATGAGGGATATTGCCGCCGGAGGTTTTAAGGATATAACACGCATAGCTTCTTCCGATTCATTGATTTGGCAGGAAATAACATATGAAAACAGAAAGAACATATTAAACACATTGTGTTCGTTCCGTAAAGAATTAGACGAAGTAGCAAAATACTTATCCGAAGGCAATGTGACCGAAACAGGCGCATATTTCAGGCTTGCAAAAAACTACCGCGATTCTTTGCCTGTTTCAAGCCGTGTCCGATATGACAAAACATATGAACTCTATGTGGATGTTGAGGACAAGCCGGGTGTTATTGCAGTTATTTCTACCGCATTAGGTGTTGCCGGTGTTAATATAAAAAATATCGGAATAGTAAATAACCGCGAATATGCGCCGGGAGCGTTGCAAATAAGTTTTGGCAATACTGATGACCGCGAAAAAGGCGCAGATATTTTATCCAAAATGCGCTATGAAATATATTGGGGGTAACTGTAGTGAATAAAAAAATAAAACCAAGAAATTCAATAACGGCAACAATTGAGGTGCAAGGTGATAAATCTATTTCACATAGAGCTGTGATGATTGGCGCGATTGCAAAAGGCGTAACGGAAATTTACGGATTTTTAAACGGCAATGATTGCATGAATACAATAAAATGTATGCGGGAACTGGGCGTAAAAATTGATGTTGACGAAAAAGAGAATACCGTTGTTGTAGACGGTGTTGGCTTGGAAGGACTTCAGCCTCCTAAAGAACAGCTTGACGTCGGCAACAGCGGCACGGCAATGCGTATGTTGTCAGGGATTCTTGCCGCACAAGAGTTTGATTCAACTGTTACCGGAGATGAGTATATATGCCGTCGTCCCATGAAGAGAATTATTGACCCGCTTAATAAAATGGGAGCGTCTATTACAGGCGTAAATGATAATTACGCTCCGCTTGAAATAAAAGGACGTAAACTTTCGGGAATAAGTTACAATATGCCCGTTGCAAGCGCGCAGGTGAAATCCTCAATTCTTCTTGCGGGTCTTTATGCCAAAGGAGAAACAATAGTGATTGAGCCGGCGTTGTGCCGTGACCACACCGAAATTATGCTGAAAAACTTTGGAGCCGAAATCTCAAAAAAGGACAAAGTGACATTTCTGCGTCCAAGCAGACAGCTTTACGGCAAATCAATAAACATCCCGGGTGATATTTCTTCTGCCGCGTTTTTTATCGTTGCCGCGCTTATTGTGCCTAATTCCCAAATAACAATTAAAAATGTCGGGCTGAATTTTACAAGAACAGGAATATTGAGTATTTTAAAAGATATGGGTGCGCGAATTGAAATTTTAAACCGTCAAATATTGTCCGGAGAATGGATTGGTGATATTAAAGTTACTTCTTCGCAGCTTTTCGGCACAACGATTCAAGGCGGAGTTATTCCGCGTGCAATTGATGAAATTCCGATAGCGGCAGTTGCGGCGGCGTTCGCAACCGGAACAACGATAATAAAAGGTGCTAAAGAACTTCGGGTTAAAGAATCTGACCGTATTCACGTTATGGCGGAGCATTTAAAAACTATGGGTGTCGATGTTATAGAAACAGAAGACGGGCTTATCATTGAAGGTAAAGGCGGAAAAGGATTGAAAAGCGGCACATTTGATTCTTTCGGCGACCACAGAATTGCAATGTCAATGGCTGTTGCCGGACTTGCATTGCCCGACGGCTGTGAAATAGAAAATGCTGAATGGGCTAACGTGTCGTTCACAAATTTCTATGACAACTTAGAAAATATATAATCGGAGCTGAGGATTCAGAAATTTTGAAAATATGAAGTTAGGAGTTGTCTTTTATTAAAAAAAAGAAGTTTACTGTTACTATTTTAGCTGTAATTGTTGTGCATTTGCTGGCAACACTGATTCATGAAGGACACCCCACGGATATTTCTTGTTTTAAAGGGTGGGCAATAAGGCTGTTTGAGGGCGGATTCGCGAATTTTTATACGTCGGGCGGATTTAGTGATTATCCGCCTAT
>JAISHX010000015.1 GCA_031262335.1 Clostridiales bacterium | reverse complement strand
GTTACTACTACTGTTATTGCGGAATCCATTCCGATACTTTCCTTTTGGCTCTGTGGAAGTATAACAGGAAAATTGCCTGCAAAAAGGTCAAAATTGAAAGTATAGCTTTCGCCGTCTTTTCCGTACGAAGAAAGATAGTAGTCATTTGCAAGCGTTTTGTCCTTTTTGATTATTTCTTCTGCGGCGAAAAAAGCTTCCGCAAAACCATCATTTTTCGTTGCGGGTTCGTAATAGTTTGAATACTCAAGTACGTTTGTAGTGTGATATTTTACAACGATATTTCCTTCGCCGAACATCAGAACACCGTTTGATGAATCTGACCATGCGGCGTTCGGGTTTTCAAAAAAATTCTTTATATTATTTTCGACAACGACGCGGCGTATGCCGTCATTGCCTTCAAAAGAAATTGACGCACGCACACCGTAATAAGAAAGCGAATTGTTCCATTCAGGTATGAAAACACCCGATTCAATTCTATGACTGAGCGGAATTTTTTCAACAGAAGATGTCCATAGTTCGTCGAACGTATCCGGCAAATCATCAATGTGATATTTATATGTTTTTCCGGTTGAACGGTCAAAAAAACAAACTGCCGATTCATCAAATAAAACAAGCACCGCATCAAAATACGGTGTTTTTGAATCAATATTAAAATTCCCGCCAAAAACGTCCGAAAATGCGTCCGACGGTATAGGCACTCTATATTCGCACGCAATAACACGTCCCGAAAAAAGTTCCGTATAATCAACCGAAAGAGTTGCGGAAAATGTTCCTTTTTTGACAAGCAGCGTAATATATTCAACAAAAGAGCCGAAAACAGGAGTTTGTTCAAAATCGCCGTATTTTATAAAATATGAGCCGTCACGTCCGATTATGTTACGATATGGTTTTAAAAATTCCTCGGCAGAGTAAGATATACTCTGTTTGGCAAAACCGCTGAATATGTTGCCGAAATTCCTAAAGTCAGCCCCAAACCAGACATTTATTGTCTGAAAGGCACACAAAACTGCAAGGACTATTATTGCCGCTGTTTTTTTACGCGAAGTTTTCATAAATCATATTATAAGCCGCTTTCGCAAAAATAGCAAGTCTATAAAACTCGGTTGTTTATTTTTTCGGGTATTGTATTAAACTTTTTTATATGGTATAATAAGCAAATAATAATGAAAGGGAAAGTCATATGAAATACATTGAGGATTTTACCGATGGGCAACAAGTAATCGGGCATTATCTGTGCAGACAGAAAAATACACTTGAAACAAAATCGGGTAAGAGGTATTTGTCACTTGTGCTTACAGATAAGACAGGTCGTATAAACGGCAAAGTCTGGGAGCTTAATAATGACATTCAAAGCTTTGAAGAAGGTAACTTTATCAAAATAGACGCAAAAGCACAGCTGTATCAGTCCGAAATGCAGCTTAAAATTTTGCGTATAAGAAAAAGTCTTGAAGGCGAGTATGACCCTGCCGATTACAATCCGGTTACGGATAAAGACGTTGAAACTCTGTTTTTGCAGCTTGCCGGCTTTATTAAAACAGTCGGAAATGTTCATTTACGGAAACTGCTGGAAAGTATTTTCGGAGCAGGTGAAGTTGCAAGCGCGTTTAAAAAGAGTTCGGCGGCAAAAACACTTCATCACAGTTATATGGGCGGACTTGCCGAACATACTGTTTCGGTTGTTCAGTTTTGCGACTTTGTAAGCGGGCAGTATAAGCATATTAACCGTGATTTGCTTATTACCGCGGCGATGTTGCACGATGTCGGCAAAATTTATGAACTTTCTCCTTTCCCTGAAAATGAGTACACGGATGAGGGGCAACTTCTTGGGCATATAATTATCGGAGCGGAACTTGTCGAAAAAGAGGCTTCAAAGATTAGCGGTTTTCCGCCAAAACTCAAACTCATGCTCAAGCATTGTATTCTTGCCCACCACGGTGAGTATCTTTTCGGCTCACCAAAATTGCCGCAAATTATTGAGGCGTACGTTCTTTTTTATTGTGATAACGCTGACGCAAAAATTAAGGCTTTTGAGGAGGCTTTATCTGCAAATAAAGACAATCTGAAGTGGCTCGGTTATAACAGAATGTTAGAAAGAAACATAAGGAAAACCGATACTCAGGAGGTGTAAATATTATGGGCGCCGAAGAAATGATATCTCAAGCCGATATTGATGCGCTATTCAGAAAACAGGATTTAGGAGAAGAAATATTAGCTCCGAAGGATGACGATAACGCGCATATGCTTTTACAATGCGTTTATTGCCGCAAATATATAGCTTTTCCTGACGCGCCGAAAGACACGCCGTTTGTTTTATACGACAAGTTTTTCTGCTGTCACAGAACTCGTCAACATATGTTTGTCAATGAAATTTGGGTTAAAGAAAAAAGAGCTGCCGGCGTTGAATGTTGGTAGCAAAAAAAGGAGCGTCAAATGGAATTTACGATAGAAAACGCAATTTTGCACGTTCTTAACAACGGTGAAGTGCGTTATTCGGAGGAAGAGCTTGACCTTGATTCCGATACTGTTTATTCTTTCGTAACAAAGCAAATTAAAAAAATCCTTTCCGATTCAAACGGAAAAGAATCAATTTTTAACGAAAGTTCTCAGTCGCTTGCTGCTGTTTCTGCTTACATAGGCGGGGAAATTAACTTTCGTGAGTTTTCGGTAAAAATATGTGAAAAAATGTCGGAATTGATAAAAGAAGGTTTCGCGGGAGCATCTGATATGCTTGTCGCGAAGTTTTCGCAAAAGAGCAGAAAGCATATTGCGCTGATAAAATTAAAATACAAGCACAGAATGACCCATAATGACAGCAACCAAATTGTCAATATTCCGTCTATAGAATCAGGCAGTTTTGACGATGCGTGCGTAATCGGTTTTGACCCTGTAAAACTTATAGTGCTGGAAAAACCAAGCGAAAAGGACGGTTCTTTCTATTTTTCGGAGGTTTTTCTTGATTGCGCTACAGAAATGAGCCGTAAACAAGCGGCGGATATAATTACCGCTGCTTTTACGGAAGTTAATTCAAAGTATTTTTCTGACAGTCCCGAAACAGAGGCAAAACTCAAGGCTGCGCTTGTCGAAAATGCGATTGATGATGAGGGATATGTTTCGGCACAAAATGCGGCGGCGGCTGCCTTTTCGGATAATGAGGAAGCAAAGGCGGAATTTATTGACGCTGTTAAGGCGGAAGGGCTTATTAAAGATGTTCATCTTGGTGAAAAGTTTGCAAAACAGCAGTTTGCGGCAGTCAAATTCAAAGCGGACAACGGTGTCGAACTGAAATTTCCGTGCGGAATTTATGACGACCCGAATGTTATTCAGTTTGAGGCTGCTCCTGACGGTTCTTTTACCGTGACATTGAAAAATCTTCGCAGGAGCGTTTGATGGAGGACGTAAGTAATGACTGAAAAATTATTTTATGTTGATGCTTACGAAACAGAATTTGAGGCAACTGTAATATCATATGAATCGAAGAACGGCAAATTTGCCGTTCTTCTTGACCGTACATTGTTTTATCCTACAGGAGGCGGACAACCTTGTGATACAGGTACTATTGGCGGTCTTGAAGTTGTTGACGTGTATGAAAAAGACGGTGATATTTTCCATGTAACGAATGTTCCTATTTCTGGAACAGTAAAAGGCATTATAAACTGGTCGCGAAGATTTTCGCTTATGCAAAATCACTCCGGAGAGCATATAATTTCCGGAATTGTGAACAAAAGATTCGGGTTTGACA
>JAISHX010000118.1 GCA_031262335.1 Clostridiales bacterium | reverse complement strand
TGCGATTTTTTTGGCGAAAAAGTAAATTTTAACGTCTTTATTTTTTCTCTTTTCAGTAAAATTATTCTAAGGAAAGTTAAAAAAACAGTTTTTTAGGCGAATCAACAAATTATATAAAGGTTTTTAAATAATTTCACGAAAAAGAGCAAGACAAAATCTATTGCTGATACATATTTCGTCATAAATCGACAAAAACTTAACTAATTTTTCCATGACAATCTATAATTTTTTTTCATAATTTTAGTTATAGGTAATACGATTATCCCAAAGAAAAAATTGGAAAAAGCATGTACAATATCAAAAGGGAATCCCGAAATAACCCAAGCTACCGTAGCTTCAAAAGACATTCCAAACAAAAGAGCATTAAAAGGGGCATACATTATGCCGAATAAAAGCCCGTGCAGTCCGCAAACACCCATATAAACAAACGGTGCTGACTTTTTTGGAATGTTTTTCGGAATCAGCATGACACCTGCCCACAAAACAGTCCATATATAAAAATAAGGAATATACCACGGCGCAAAACCCGAATGAACAAATGTAAGCAAAACAAATACATAAATAGGGTAAAGAGCATATTTTCGATATACAATTGTTTCCGCACAAATCAGGGCGGCAAGCAGGTGTATATTAGGAATCCATTGCATCAGCAAAAATGAGCAAAACATAATCGTGCCGAGCATTGCAAATACGGTCATATCTTTTGGGCTTAGTTTATTCATTTTTCAAGTTTAAATGAATAAGTAGAACCATCTTTTATTTCTGTACTGTCTGCCCCTGTTTGAGCATACTCCCCGTCAACGTAAAAAGACCAATAAGTTTTATCTTTGTCATAGTCTGCTGTTTTTCCGTTTACAGTAGTAATGTACAGCCCATAAGAACTTTCCTCTCCTGATATTATTCCGAGATTCAGCAATGCAGTACCGACAGTAGTATCGTCCGTCTTTACGTTAAAGAAAGCTTCATCATCGCCGCTGTCTACTTCAAGGAAAAAACTTAATGAACCTTCGCCAATATTTTCGGCGGTTGAGAAGTCAGTTTGTTCTTCGCTTTTTTTTGAAGAACATCCCACAGCTAAAATTAAGACAGCAATGAATAAAAAAATTTTTTTCATTTCAATCCCTCCTATAATACGCTATAATATAGAAATATCAAAAAAAGTCAAGAGGTAAAAAAGAATGAAGAAGAAATTAAAAGAAAAAAGAAAGTCAAGAAACAATTTTGAAACATTGCTATCGTCACGCCGAAAGATGCTCAGAGCTGTCGGTGTCAGTATTCTGATTGGGGCGGCTGCCGGCGGAGTTGGCGCGTTGTACAGATTCACACTGGCGCAAGCGGAAACATTGTGTTTTTTTGTGTATGACCTGTTACGCGGCAGGCTGTATCTTTTGCCTGTGTGGCTTATTATTTTAACCGGAATCGGGTTTCTTGTCGGGTTTCTTGTAAAAAAATGCCCGATGGCAAGCGGCAGCGGAATACCGCAAGTAAAAGGCATTATAACAGGATATTTTAAGGACAGTTGGCTTTTTACGTTAGTTGTGAAATTTTTTGCCGGAACTGCGGCAATTGTTTCGGGACTGTCGCTTGGACGAGAAGGACCTTCGATTCAACTCGGTGCGAATCTTGCAGACGGAATAGCAAAAAAACTTGCAAAGTCGCGTACAGAACATAAAGTTTTTATAGCGGGCGGTGCCGGAGCAGGACTTTCGGCGGCGTTTAACGCGCCTCTTTCCGGAGTAATGTTTACTTTGGAAGAAATATTCAAATATCTTTCTCCGTTTACTTTGCTTGTAACAACTACAGCTGCACTTATGTCAAACTATGTTTCACAGATGTTTCTTGGCACAGAACCTATTTTCAATTTTCCTGTTGCCGGATATATTTCGCTCGGTTCTTACTGGACTTTAATTCCGCTTGGCATAGTAACAGGACTTTGCGGAGCCGGTTACAATTATACTCTTATACAGATAAAACGTCTTTATGCAAAAATTCCTTTGCCAAAAATAGCAAAACCTTTGCCGGTGTTTTTAATTGCTCCGATTGCGGGCATTTTATTTCCGATTATTCTTGGCGGCGGGCATGCTATCGTTGAAAAGCTGAATTTTTCAACAGGAGTTTTCTTTTTATTAGCTGTGCTTGTACTTAAATTTATTTTTTCGATAATAAGCTTTTCTTCAGGTGCACCCGGCGGCATTTTTTTCCCGCTATTGATTATGGGTGCAATTATCGGGGCGTTATTCGGGAAATTTGCTGTTTTTACCGGATTAAGCGAAGAATTATTTTATAATTTTATAATTCTTGCAATGGCGGGATTTTTTACAGGTATAGTTCGCGCACCAATAACAGGCATAGTCCTGCTTACTGAAATGACTGGCACTTTCGACCATTTTTTGCCGCTTTCAGTTGTTTGCATAACGTCCTATGTATTTGCGGAAATTGCAAAAAGCAAGCCGATTTATGATTCTCTTCTTGCGGAAATGCTTGACAAAAAAGAAAAACACAAAGAAACAAACGAAAAAGTAATAATAGAAACATTCGTTCATGTCGGCTCAAGGGCGGAGGATAAACCGATAAGTGAGCTGAACCTTTTTCACGGGCGTCTTATATTTTCGGTAGAACGTAACGGGAACGAAATAACTCCTTACGGAGGGACAATCCTCATGTCAGGCGACCTTGTGCGTATTTTATGTGATGAAGGCGAAGAAACTTCCGTTAGAAAATACTGTGAAGAATTATTTGAAACGGAATATAAAGGATAAGCAAAATCTACTTAAAAACATATAATAAATTATAATAGACCTCCTCGAAAGCAAATTGTGGGTATAAAATCAGGGTATATCGAAACTGCACAAGAGCAACCGAAGAAAAAGCCGAAAGGAGGCGTGTTGGCAAACAAATAGCACATTCGAGTTTCGGATTTAATTTCCGATGAGGTCTTGTATATTATTTAAGGAGATTTGTTATGACGGAAAATAGAAATCTCACGATGTGTGAGTCGACACGGGAAAACCCTCTTTACGGGAATATAGAAAATCAAATTTATCCGCCGATGTCGAATGTTTCAAAATTGCCCCCGATATATGCTCCGAGCGAACAAAATTCCCATGCTTTCATTGGAGCAAATTCAATGCGGTCTTGTCTTGGAAATTATGCGTATGTTTGGCTGAAGTCAGGAGAGTCGTTTTGGCTATATGTGACATATATCGGACGTCAATCAATATATGGATATAAATGGACGTATTTCGGCTGGGCTTATTCCGCAGTAAACGTATTTATGATTAGACGTTTCTTTTGCGCAAAGTGAAACATTTATCCCCCACCTAAGAGGTGGGGGAATTCTTGCTTATATCGTTTTCTTGCTTACCGTTGTATCGTAGTATCAGCATTGTAATATCGTCGGCTTGTTCTGCTCCTTCGGCAAAAGTATCAATTTTCTTCTTCATTGATACGACAAATTCTTTCAGAGTTTTACCCTTTAAGCTGTTTACGGAATTAAGCAGTCGTGATTCACCGTATAACTCTAATTTCGGGTTGACTGCCTCTGTAACGCCGTCTGTATACATATACAGCTCATCGCCTTGATTAAGCGTCATACTGGACTGCTTGTACACCATACCTTCCATGCCGGCAAGAACAAACCCGGGTTTGCTCTGCATATATTTCCATTCCGCGCCACCGCGTCTAAGTAGCGGTTGGTTATGACCGGCATTAGCATAGACAAATTCACCTGTAATGACATCAAGTCTGCCCAAGAAACAAGTAACAAACATATCAGCGTCATTGCTTTCACAAAGAATGTTATTTGACGCTTCAAGAACATCTTTAGGCTCAAGTCCTGCCTGTGCGTTATTCTTTATCAGTGTTTTTGCAATTACCATGAATAAAGCGGCAGGCACACCTTTACCCGAAACGTCAGCCATAACAACAAATAGGTACCTGTCGTCAACTATAAAGAAGTCATAGAAATCACCGCCGACTTCTTTTGCCGGTAACATTGTCGCAAAAATATCAAGGTCTGTTCTTGTGGGCCACGGCGGGAATATGCGCGGCA
>JAISHX010000198.1 GCA_031262335.1 Clostridiales bacterium | reverse complement strand
GGACGCAAAAACAAAACCGCCGGAACACACAAGGCAACAATTATTCCGGCAGACAAAACAAACGGCAAAACACTTTATTTATAAATTAAAGAAACAATAAACGACGGCACCATAAATCCAACGGAAATAAGCAGTATGATTCCTGCCAACCGTAAAATAAGCAATTTATTCATATAGTCCTCCCAAAAAAATTATATACTAAAAAATCCGTGCGTTCAATAGTTTTCAAAAATTGACTTTATATCAAAATTGTTGTATAATGCGTTCCGTATACGGATTCATAAATACCTGAAATTTAAGGAGGAGTTAGCATTGCAAGAAACAGGAGCATTGCAAGTAAACAGCGAAAACATTTTGCCGATAATAAAAAAATGGCTGTATTCCGATACCGACATTTTTTTGAGGGAGCTTGTTGCAAACGGCTGTGACGCGGTAAATAAATTAAAAAGAATGGCATCTTTAGGCGAGGCGGAAATCGGTGATGATGAAAAGTTCGCAATTCATATTAAAGTTGACAAAGAAGCCGGAACATTAACTGTTTCCGACAACGGTGTCGGCATGGATTTTGATGAGGTAAAACTTTATATTAACCAAATTGCAAAATCTTCCGCCGCAGAATTTATCGAAAAATACAAGTCCGAAAGTTCTCCGGCAGAAATTATCGGACATTTCGGACTTGGTTTTTACTCTTCTTTTATGGCGGCAACCAAAGTTGAAATTCAAACACTTTCGCACAAAAAAAATGCCGTGCCTGTACGCTGGGTTTCGGACGGCGGCGTAAATTTTGAAATGAGCGACGGAACACGCACAGAACGCGGAACAGATATTATACTCACATTAAACGATGAATCAAAGGAATATCTTGAGGACGTTCGCGTAAAAGCCGTTTTAAGAAAATATCTTAGATTTATGCCTGTTGAAATTTATTTTGACGAAGATTGCAAGCATGAGCATAAAGACGGTGAACAATGCACTTGTGACCACGAACACGAACATGAAAACGGTGAACAATGTACTTGTGACCACGAACACCAACACGAAAACGGTGAAGAACACACATGCGAACACAAACACCCCGAACCTATTAACGAAACACGCCCGCTTTGGCTTAAAAATCCTTCAGAAGTTACCGACGACGAATACAAGGAATTTTATCACCAGCTTTTCACAGACTTCAATCCACCGTTATTCTGGATTCACCTTAACATGGAATTTCCGCAAAGAATGAAAGGGATTTTGTTTTTCCCGAAACTGAATCATGAGCTTGAATACACAGAAGGACAAGTTAAACTGTACTGTAATCAAGTTTTCATTGCCGACAATATCAAAGAAGTAATTCCGGAGTTTTTGCTGCTCCTTAAAGGTGTTATGGACTGCCCTGATTTGCCTCTGAATGTGTCGCGCAGCTTTTTGCAAAATGATGGTTATGCGTCAAAAATGTCGTCATACATCACAAAAAAAGTTGCAGACAAGCTTTGCGGAATGTTCAAAAATGAAAGAAGCGAGTATGAAAAATTCTGGGACGATGTTTCACCGTTTATTAAATACGGCTGTATACGCGAACGTGATTTTTACGAAAAAATGAAATCCGCTCTTATTTTCAAAACATCAAAAGGCGAATATTTAACTCGTGACGAATATGTTTCCGCTAATGAAAGCAAAATCGGACGCGAAATTTATTATACAACAGACGAAAAACAGCAAAGCCGCTATATTGAGCTTGCCGCAGAACAAGGCGTTGATGTTGCCGTGCTTTCAACAAGGCTTGACACACCGTTTATATCGTATCTTGAAACAGCGGAATTTTCATTACCGGAATCTGACCGTGTGAAGTTTGTGCAAATTGACGCGGCAATTTCAAAACTGCTGAAATCAGAAGAATCTCCGGACGAATCGAATCAAGAAACTGTTTCAATCTTTAAAGAAGCGTTAGGTGAAAAAGGTACTTCGCTGACAATCGAAATTGAAAAATTCAAAACATCTGATGTTGCCGCTGTAATCGTTACAAGCGAGGAGGCTTATCGCATGCGTGAAATGAGCCGCTATTTCGGAAACTCATTCGGTGCGAACATTCCTTCCGAGCAAGATAAACTTGTTCTTAACTCCGCAAATAAAGTTATTGCGAGCCTCAAAAATGTCGGTCCCGAAAAACGCCGCCCAATTTGCGAACATGTTTATTCGCTTGCAAAAATAAGCCACAAGGAACTTTCTCCGGAGGAAATGAACTCATTCCTCACAGAATCACTTAAAATACTTGAAATTCTAACTGATGAGCAATAAGCTGAAATTTGTATTTAAATGGATTACGATATGTCTTATTTCCGCTCTTTTAATATTTATTTTGCTTATTTCTGTTTATAGAATTTACGCCGACGCCCACGATAAAAAACTTAATTATATAAAGGCAAATGTGTACTTCAGAAATTATGAAACATTTGAATGGGAAACAGAGGAGCGTCTGATTAAAAAAGACAATGAAAAAGTGCAGGTTGAGCATTTGCTTACGGAGCTTAAAAAAGGTCCTGTGTCGGCAAAATTGATGCCAAGTATACCCGAGGCGGTAGGAACAACAGAAATTGTGCTGGCAACGCCGCTTTCCGAAAACAGTGAAGAACGTAAAGTTATCGAAATTACGTTCACGGATGTTTTTAATGAAATTCCGCCGACAAAATCTTCCGACTGCATTGTCAGCCTTGTCTGGACGCTTACGAGCCTTGACTTTATCAGAGATGTGCATTTTTATATCGGTGAAACAGAATTTTCAAATTACAATGGTCCGGCGGGTCTTTTAAACCGTCAAAACGTCCGTATTGATTCTCAAATTCTGGAGGAAACAATACTTCAGGAAGTTGTTTTGTATTTTGCGGATTCAACCGGCGAAACACTTATACAAGAAGTCGACAAAATTGAAACAGCGGTTTCCGATTCGCCGGAAATGTCCATTGTGAATGCGCTTATTGCAGGACCGAATGACACTAACCTCACCGCTGTTATTCCCAAGGAAACAAAAGTGCTGTCCGTCAAGACAGAGGACGTTCTTTGCTATGTTGACCTCTCGGAAGAGTTTCTGCTAAAGCTTGAGCCGGGCAGTCTTAAGGAGCGTCTTGCTGTTCAGTCAATTGTAAAATCTCTTACTGCCCGTCAAAACATTAAGCAGGTACAAATTCTGATAAACGGCGACAAGTCAAGCCGACCGAACGGTATTGACCTAAGTCAGCCTTTTGAATAAGATTAAAACTAAGATTAAGACCGCGGGGCTTTGCCCCGCACCCCATTTCTTTCTTCTTAAAGAAGAAAGAAACAAAGAAGATAGCATTTGCAGACGGAATGTGCCTGCAAATTTGCTGTTACATTCCATCTGCCCCCAAAGGATTAAGACCGCAGGGCGTTGCCCCGCACCCTATTTCTTTCTTCTTAAAGAAGAAAGAAACAAAGAAGATAACATTTGCAGACGGGATTCCAAAGGGGCGAAGTGTGCCCGACGGCACACGTTTTGAGCGCGAAGCTGGGCGAAATCCCTTTGGTCAGGGGTTTGGGGGCTGAAAGCCCACAAGGTCTTATCTTTTAAAGATTAAAACCGCAGGGCGTTGCCCCGCACCCCATTTCTTTCTTCTTAAAGAAGAAAGAAACAAAGAAGATAACTTTTGCAGACAGAAAGTGACTGCAAATTTGCAGTTACATTCC
>JAISHX010000064.1 GCA_031262335.1 Clostridiales bacterium | reverse complement strand
TTTGTTTCTTTCTTCTTTAAGAAGAAAGAAATGGGGTGCGGGGCAAAGCCCTGCGGTCTTAATCTTTAAATGTAACTGCAAATTCACAGTCACTTTCTGTCTGCAAAAGTTATCTTCTTTGTTTCTTTCTTCTTTAAGAAGAAAGAAATGGGGTGCGGGGCAACGCCCCGCGGTCTTGTCTTTTATTGTAACAAGGAAAGAATAGACTGAGGAGCCTGATTAGCTTGACCAAGCATAGAAATGCCGGCTTGCTGAAGAACATTAGCCTTCGTGAAATTCATCATTTCCTTAGCCATATCAGCGTCACGAATACGGCTTTCGGCGGCGGACAAGTTCTCGGAAGAAATGTCAACAGCTTTTTGTGTATAATCAAGGCGGTTTACAACAGCACCCATCTTAGCTCTTTGAGCCGCGACATATTGCAGGGCGTTGTCAATAACATCAATAGTGTTGGAAATCGGAAGAGCCATATTTTGGTTTACATTGATAGCGGCGTTGCCTTGACCGTCGCCGATACCCAAAACTTTAGATGTCATTGCTCCCAAACCAACGTTAATACCCTGAGCGGAGTTTGCGCCTGTCTGGAAGTATAATCCGGTACCTTGTATTTCCGACAAACCCTGTGCCGAACGATACAACCCTTTTGTCATTTCGTTTGCCGCATAAATTTCCGTAGCCGTTTCTTTTGTTTTAGAAGCTGTTTCAAGCGTTGTAGCAACATCTGCTCCGGCATCTTTCATTTGCTTTAATGTAGCAATAACGCTGTCAAGTTTAGAAACATATTTGTCAAAATTATCTGGTGATTCCATATCAGTCCTAGCAAGACTTGGCGCTGATGCACTTGCAATTTCAAAAGTATAAGAGTCCGCCTTGCCGGCATTTTTTGTAACAGTTTGTGCGGCAACACTAATGCTGCCTGCTTCATCTGACCACAATTTACCCATTTTGCCGTACCGTGTACCCGCTCTAAGATTAACAGCGTCATTGGCGTAATAACCTTCGTAATATCCTGCTGCTAAGACGCCTTCCAAATTAGCATCGACACCATAACCTTGCAAATCTAAGAGTTTGAAGTTGATTTCTGCCAACAGTGAATTGCGTGTAGCATTATCCATCAAAGAGCCGTCAAGAAGAACTTTCTTGTTGAACTCAACAGTTTTAGCCATTCCGTCAATACCGGCGGTAAGCTGGTCGATTTCGTTTTGAATTTTGTTACGGTCGTTAGAAGCATAGTCATTAGTGTCATTGGCAGCCTGAACAGCCAACTCGCGTATGCGCTGAACCATGTTATCAATTTCCTGCATGCCGCCTTCAGCGGTAGTAATGAGAGATGAAGCGTCCTGTGTGTTCTTGGAAGCCATATCCAAACCGCGAATTTGGGCACGCATCTTTTCGCTGATAGCCAAACCTGCGGCATCGTCAGCGGCGGTATTGATTTTTAAACCGGAAGACAAACGGCTGGAAGCTTTGCTTTGTAATGCACCGATAACTTTAACGTTCCTGTGGGCATTCAATGACTGAACGTTTGTTTGAATAACTAAATTACTCATTGTTATTCTCCTTTTACTTCATTATTGTAACAAGGAAAGAATAGACTGAGGAGCTTGATTAGCTTGACCAAGCATAGAAATGCCTGCCTGCTGAAGAACGTTAGCCTTCGTGAAATTCATCATTTCCTTAGCCATATCAGCGTCACGAATGCGGCTTTCGGCGGCGGACAAGTTCTCGGAAGAAATGTCAACAGCTTTCTGTGTATAATCAAGGCGGTTTACAACAGCACCCATTTTAGCTCTTTGAGCCGCAACATATTGTAGGGCATTGTCGATAATGTCAATAGTGTTGGAAACAGGCAGACCCATATTCTGGTTTACATTGATAGAAGCGTTGCCTGCGCCGTCGCCGATGCCCAAAACTTTAGATGTCATTGCCCCTATACCAACGTTAATACCCTGAGAGGAGTTTGCACCTGTCTGGAAGTATAATCCGGTACCTTGGATTTCCCCCAAACCCTGTGCGGAACGATACAAACCTTTTATCATTTCGTTTGCCGCGTAAATTTCTGTAGCCGTTTCTTTTGCTTTGGAAGCGGTTTCAAGCGTTGAAGCAACATCTACGCCGGCATCTTTCATTTGCTTTAATGTAGCAATAAAGCTGTCAAGTTTAGAAACATATCTGTCAAATTTATCTGCTGACCTTATATCAGAAGTAGCAAGACTTGCTGCAGATGCACTTGCAAGTTCAAAAGTATAAGAGTCCGCCTTGCCGGCATTTTTTGTAACAGTTTGTGCGGCAACACTAATGCCGCCTGCTTTCTCTGACCACAATTTACCCATTTTGCCGTACCGTGTACCGGCTCTAATATTAACAGCGTCATTTGCGAAAAAGCCGTCGTAATATCCTGCTGCATAAACGCCGTCCAAATTAGCATTGACCTCCTGACCCGATAACTCTTTGAGCTTGAAGTTAATTTCTGCCAACAGCGAATTGCGTGTAGCATTATCCATCAAAGAGCCGTCAAGAAGAACTTTCTTGTTAAATTCAACAGTCTTAGCCATTCCGTCGATACCTGCGGTAAGCTGGTCGATTTCGTTTTGGATTTTTGTACGGTCGTTAGAAGCATAGTCGTTGGTGTCGTTAGATGCCTGAACGGCAAGTTCGCGTATACGCTGAACCATGTTATCAATTTCTTGCATACCGCCTTCAGCGGTAGTAATGAGAGATGAAGCGTCCTGTGTATTCTTGGAAGCCATATCCAAACCGCGAATTTGGGCACGCATCTTTTCGCTGATAGCCAAACCTGCGGCGTCGTCAGCGGCTGTATTGATTTTTAAACCGGAAGATAAACGGCTTGAAGCTTTGCTTTGCAACGCACCGATAACTTTAACGTTCCTGTGGGCATTCAATGACTGAACGTTTGTTTGAATAACTAAACTACCCATTGTGATTCTCCTTTCATCTTTGTAACGCGTTCCTTCACGTTACATTATATAATTTCTCTGTCAGAAGCATCATAATATGTAGTTATGAAAGTGCAATCATATATATTAAACCTTGCGGGTATCTTTTGCACTATATCCGCTTCTGTTATAATGTATCGTCTATGTTTACAAGCGGCTTAATATTTGTTTTATGGCAATTCTTTTTTGGGTTTGGTAAAATCCAAAAGCTATTTCTTTTCGCAAGAATCTTTCAGCGAGCAGCCTGTGCAACCGCACGGGCATTTTTTTCTTGTTTTATATACATAGACAGCAGCACAAATTATGATAGCCGCAACTATTACAAGAGTTATAAAAGTTCCTGTTTCCATTATGATGCACTCCTTTTATAAGGCTTTTTAAACAGCATAAAAATTATAAACAGTAATACTAAAACTGCGGCGACTGTTCCGCCGGAAAAGTTTCCGCCATATGCAAAAATCCCAAACTGATATATCAAAAGCGAAACAGCATATGCAAGTAATGTTTGATAAGCTATGGCAAAATATGTCCATTTTGTGGATTTCATTTCACTTTTGATTGCTCCTATTGCGGCGAAACACGGTGCACAAAGAAGATTAAACATTAAGAATGAATATCCGGCAAAAGGACTGAATGCCGTAGAAACTGCCTCCGGAGAGCCGTATAAAATACTGAGTGTACTCACGACACTTTCTTTTGCGGTAAGTCCCGTAAGTGCGGCAACAGCGGTTTTCCAGTTTCCCCAGCCTATAGGATGAAATATCCCCGCAATAAGCCCGCCTAATCTTCCTAATATCGAATTTTCGGCGGCTGCCGGACGCAAAGTTAAACTATACGAACTTGCAAACCATATAACTACCGTAGAGAGTAAAATCAGCGTTCCCGCCTTTTTTACAAACTCGGAGGCGCGGTCAACAACGGTTTTGAACACCGTTGCCGCGTGCGGAACATGATATGCCGGCAACTCCATTATGAAAGGTGCAGGATTACCGGAAAACATTTTTAATTTTTTAAGAGCGATTCCGCTGAGGACTATTGCCGCAATTCCCGCAAAATATGCACTTGGCGCAACCCATGCCGAATTTTTAAAAACAGACCCTGCAATAAGTGAAATTATCGGCAGCTTTGCACTACACGGAATAAATGTTGTTGTTATAATTGTCATTCTTCTGTCGTTTTGACTTTCAATCGTGCGTGATGCCATTATTCCCGGCACACCGCAGCCTGTTCCGACAAGAATCGGAATAAATGATTTTCCCGACAAACCGAATCGTCTGAACAGTCTGTCAAGAATAAAAGCAATTCTTGACATATAACCGCAGTCCTCAAGCAAAGCAAGACATAAAAATAACATACACATTTGCGGTAAAAATCCTAAAACCGCTCCTAACCCGGAAATTATACCGTCAAGAATCAGCGAAGAAAGCCAATCTGAAACATTTCCGCGTGTAAGCCAATCCCCTATAATTTTCGGTATTCCGTTTTCGCCGAAAATTTTCTCATTGACAAAATCCGTCGCCGAACCGCCGATTGTCGATATTGAAAGAAAATATACAACAAACATAATACAAGCGAAAATAGGCAATGCTAAAAATTTATTTGTTACTACTTTATCTATTTTGTCGGAAAAAGTCATTCCGGAATACGATTTTTTTACAACCGCACTTGCTACTGCTTTTTCAATATAATCATATCGTTGGCTTATAATTATACTTTCGCTTGTATCATCATAAAATTGTTCGCAATATTTTATAATATGTTCAATATTATTTTTTTCACTGTCATTAAGTTGCAATGACGCAACGATTTTTTCGTCACGTTCAAATACTTTTATTGCT
>JAISHX010000196.1 GCA_031262335.1 Clostridiales bacterium | reverse complement strand
TATCTGCGTTTTTGCTGAAAATGTCAAATACGCCGGAGCCAACTGTCCCAAACCCCAGTATCCCTATGTTATACGTTTTCATAAGTCACCCTCATACTGTTTAGTTTATCTTATTTATTATTTGTTAAAGTATAGCACACTCTGCGAAATTTTACAACGCCTTTTTTAGCGAAACTATGTACCTGAAAATTACCCTGTAAATAAAATATAACATCCTTCTTCACGCACAAAGACGCAAAAGAGGATGTTATATAAGTCTACTCTTCCTGCCGTGAATATGCCTCATTAAACTGGCGTATAAATTCTTCAACGACTTCGGCATACTCTTCATCGCTCTCAATATCGTTTAAAGGTTCAGGACTTGAGGCGTAATACTCAAACAGCATTACATCTTGGTCGTCGCCAAGCGGAAGCAGGGCAATATAATCTTTATTTTTGTAATCGAAAATGCCGATTACATTACATTCCAAAGTTTCATTGTTTTGAAGTTCAATAACGACTGTCTGAATTTCGGCGAAAGATTCTTCGGACGGCAAATCATTGTCGGCGGCGTCATTACCAATACCCGGCATAAACATATTAAAACCCCTTTATATCAATGTTAAAAGTTTTTTCGTATTTTTTTAAAAGCGGCAGTTCAAGCATGGTCACAAAAGTTACGACTGTGCCTTTTTCACCCATGCGACCGCATCGTCCGGCTCTGTGAAGATATGAATCCGGCTCTGACGGAAAGTCAAGGTTAATTACAGTCGGAACATTTATGTGAAGTCCGCGGCTTACGGCATCGGAGGCTACAAGGAAACGCGTTTTACCTTCACGGAAAGCGGCGATAGCGTTTCTGCGTTCGTTCTTTGACATATCTCCGGAGAACGCTTTAGCTTCTAAATTGTGAAAATTAAGTTTTTCCGTAATTTTATTTATAAAGTACGGGTTGTTTACAAATACAAGAGCTTTTTTAATATCATTTTTAAATATAAACTTCCGTACGGCGGCAAATTTCTCCCGCTGTTCGCACAAGACGACAAAATGAGAAATGGTTGAAGGAATAGATTTTTTACTTTCAAAAATCTTTGTAAAAGTTTTGTGTGTAAGAGTTTCCAGAGCCTGCGCTGTTTTTTCGCCTGCTGACGCGGATGCTGCAATAATACATACATCGCGCTGAAGTTTTTTAATAAGAGCTGCCGTCTGAGCAATATTAACAGAATCAATGAGTTTGTCTGCCTCGTCAAGAATCAGTGTATTAACTGTGTGCGCCGGTAATTTCTTCATTTGAATCAGCTCACATACACGACCTGCCGTACCGACAATAATTTTTGGTTTTTCCTTTAATTTTTCAGCTTGACGGATAATATTAGCTCCGCCTATTACAAGAGCTGTTGTTAAACCGATAAGTTTTGCCTGTTCAAAGACTTGTGCCGCAAGTTCACGCGTTGGAGTAATAACAATTGCCTCTATTGTTTTTGAAGCAAAATTCGCTGTTGCGGCAACAGGCAAAAGGTATGCCAATGTTTTCCCCGTGCCGGTTTCGGAAGAAAAAACTGCGTTATGTTTTTCAATCAAAACAGGAACAGTACGCTGCTGAATCTCCGTCGGGGCTGTTATTCCTTGTTCGGCTAATGCCGCAACAAGAAACTCCGGCAATAATTCACTAAAATTGTTCACAATTTCCACCTTACAGATGATTAGAGCTTCATTAACTCTCTCTTATTCATTATAACAAATTTTAAGGATTAGTGCAACAAAAAGTTTGCGTTTATTGAAAAACAGGTGTATAATAGTAAATGGTTGGAACGGATACAACGTTCCGCAAAAAATGTAATCAGGGAGGTTTTTAAATGTTAGTAAAAGCCACAGAAATGCTCACCGCCGCCCTTGAGGGCAAATATGCTGTAGGGCAGTTCAACATCAACAACCTTGAATGGACAAAATCTGTTCTGCTTATGGCACAAGAGCTTAAAAGTCCCGTTATTTTAGGTGTTAGTGAGGGTGCAGGTAAGTACATGACAGGTTTTACTGTTGTTGCCGATATGGTAAAAGCAATGGATAAAGCATTGGGCATTACTGTTCCTGTTGCACTTCATCTTGACCACGGCTCATACGATGGTTGTGTAAAGTGCAAAGAAGCCGGTTTTACAAGTATAATGTTTGACGGAAGTCACTTCCCGCTTGATGAGAACATTGCCAAAACAAAAGAGCTTGTTGCACTTGCACATGCAAACGGACTTTCGATTGAGGCGGAAGTCGGCTCAATCGGCGGTGAAGAGGACGGCGTTGTCGGGCTTGGCGAAGTTGCCGACCCTGAAGAATGTAAAAAAATTGCCGACTTGGGCATTGATTTTCTTGCCGCCGGCATCGGAAACATTCATGGCGTTTATCCGGCAAACTGGCCCGGGTTGCGTTTTGACGCTCTTGCCGCAATAAAAGAAAAAGTAGGGAACATGCCGCTTGTTCTTCACGGCGGAACAGGTATTCCTGCCGAAATGGTTAAAAAAGCTATTTCTCTCGGCGTTTCAAAAGTTAATGTAAATACAGAATGTCAGCTTAGTTTTGCCGCCGCAACAAGAAAATATATCGAGGAAGGCAAAGACCAAAAAGGCAAAGGTTTTGACCCGCGTAAACTTCTTGCTCCCGGCGCAGAAGCTATTAAACAAACAGTAAAAGAGAAAATAGAATTGTTTGGTTCCGCAAACAGAGCATAATAAAGAAGAAAAGATAAGATAAGACCTTGGGGGCTTTCAAGCTCCGCGCTCAAAACGTGTGCCTTTGGGCACACTTCGCCCCGCCAAGCCCCTGACCAAAGGGACAATCGTCCCTTTGGAATCCCGGCTTTTAAAAGATTAAAAGGATAAGACCTTGAGGGCTTTCAGCCCTCAAACTCCTGACCAAAGGGACAATCGTCCCTTTGGAATCCCGTCATTTAAAAGATTAAAAATATAAGACCTTGAGGGCTTTCAGCCCTCAAACAAACCCCTGACCAAAGGGATTTCATCCCTTTGGAATTCCGTCATTTGCAGACAGAAGGTGACTGTGAATTTGCAGGTGACTTCTGTCTGCAAAAGTTATCTTCTTTGTTTCTTTCTTCTTTAAGAAGAAAGAAATGGGGTGCGGGGCAACGCCCTGCGGTCTTGCTCTTTAAAAGATAAGACCTTGGAGGGCGTTGCCCTCCAAAACCACCCACCAAAGGGATTTCATCCCTTTGGAATCCCGTCTTTTGCAGACAGAAAGTGACTGTGAATTTGCAGGTGACTTCTGTCTGCAAAAGTTATCTTCTTTGTTTCTTTCTTCTTTAAGAAGAAAGAAATGGGGTGCGGGGCAACGCCCTGCGGTTTGGACATTTTTAACTAAAACAGGTCGCTGTGTGTTCCGTTTCTGAACAGATAAAGCACTACTCTATTTTCTTCATATCTGTAAATTAACAGCCAGTCAGGCGCGATATGACACTCACGATAACCCTCATAGTTACCCTCTAAATTATGGTCGCGATTCTTCAACGGAAGAGTTACGCCGTTCGCAAGCAGGTCTACAACCGCTTCCAATTTTTCGATATCATAACCACGTTTAGTCGCTGTTCGGAGTTCTCTCTTAAAACGTGCCGACTGCTCAATCTTGTACTTCATTGGCTTCTTCCTCTGCTAACTCTGCCTCAATTTCTTCACGGATTTCTTTGAAGCTGTTGTAGAGCTTCGGAATCCGTTCCATGCCGTTCAGCATTGCTGCAAGAGTTTCAGCATTGGGTTGAGGTTTTGCAACCTCAAACGGCATACCCTCACGTCTTATTGCTTGATTTAGGAAAATTCTAATCGCCGTGGGAGTATCGAAACCAAGGTCAGCAAACAAAGCATCCGCCTTTGCCTTTACGCTTTCATCAATTCTTACTTGTATAAGCGCACTTTGTGCCTGTATTGCCATTTCATTCCTCCAAAATCAAAAGCATTTTATTGTAATTCAATTGTAGTTAAAAACCATACATTTGTCAAGCGATGTGTACGAAAATTAAAAAATTATAAAAATGAAAGGATTGAACAAATTTGCTCTATCATAATCTGACATTGCTTACAGATTTTTATGAACTTACAATGATGAACGGCTTTTTTCATTCTGCTAATCGGGATAAAAAAGCTGTTTTTGATATGTTTTACAGAAAAAATCCTTCCGGAAACGGATATGCAATAGCGGCAGGGCTTGAGCAACTTGCGGATTATATAGAAAATCTGCACTTTTCGGAAGAAGATATTGATTATTTTAATTCGCTTAACGTGTTTACGCCGCAATTTCTGGATTATTTAAGAAATTTCAGTTTTTCCGGAGATATTTATGCCGTGCCTGAAGGGACGGTTATTTTTCCGTCAGAGCCGATAATACGCGTTACCGCTCCGATTATGGAGGCACAGCTGATTGAAACAGCACTCCTTAACATAATAAATCACCAGTCATTGATTGCAACAAAAGCATCTCGCGTTGTTTATGCGGCAGGCGGCGACGCAGTGCTTGAATTTGGACTTAGACGGGCACAAGGTCCGGATGCCGGTCTGTATGGCGCGAGGGCAGCAATAATCGGCGGTTGTGCGGCAACAAGCAATACTCTGTGCGGCAGGCTTTTTGACGTGCCTGTAAAAGGAACGCACGCACATAGTTGGGTTATGAGTTTTCCCGACGAACTTACGGCGTTCAGGCATTATGCAAAAATGTTCCCATACGCTTGCATACTTTTGGTTGATACTTATGACACCTTAAAGTCGGGTGTGCCGAATGCGATTACTGTATTCAAAGAGATGCAAAACAGCGGGATTCCGTTGAGCAATTACGGTGTACGCCTTGATTCCGGAGATTTCGCCTACCTCTCAAAAGAGGCGCGTAAAATGCTTGATGAGGCAGGTTTTACAGATTCAATCATTTCCGCCTCCAGCGACCTGAACGAGTATCTGATTCAAACCTTGAAACAACAAGGCGCAAAAATAAATCTTTGGGGAGTCGGCACACAACTTATAACAAGCGATGATTGTCCGGCTTTCGGCGGCGTTTATAAAATCGCGGCTCAGGAAAATGAATTTGGTGAAATGGAACCAAAAATCAAATTATCAGAAAATCCCGAAAAAATAACAAATCCCGGAGTAAAAAAAGTTTTCCGTATTTATTCTTCAAAAACACATAAAGCTAAAGCAGATTTAATAACTCTTGAAGATGAAGAAATTGACGCTTCCTCTCCGCTTGTCCTCTTTGACCCGAATAACACATGGAAAAAGATGATACTACAACCGGATGAATTTTATTATAAAGAACTTCTTCAGCCGGTATTTATCAACGGAAAGCGCGTTCAAAAATCACCGACTGTTACAGAAATCAAAAAAATAAGACAGGAAAGTCTTGATTCATTTTGGGACGAACATAAAAGACTTATAAATCCTCAAATTTACTATGTCGATTTATCGGACAAGCTTTATGAACTAAAAGCAACAATGCTTTGCAAGATAAGGGGATAAAATAAATAAAATTGAAATGAAATGTTGACATAGCTCTTCAAAGTATAGTATTATGAGTATAATCACTATAAATCTTAATAATGGAAGGACGATAGTTAATGAAATCAGAGTTATTTGTTGAGTTTAACGGCAATAAGACAGCAGATAAGACACTTATTGAAGTTGCAAAAAAAGAATGGGTAAATGAAGGCAAACTTGTTAAAGACATTAAAACTATTACGCTTTACTTTAAGCCGGATGAACGTACATGTTATTATGTTATCAACAATGATTTTAAAGGCAATTTTCAAATTTAAACGAGAGGGCGGGGCTAACCCGTCCTTATTCTTTAAGAGGCTTTGATGAAAAAAAAGAAAAATTCCGAATCTCTTTATATGAGTGATTCGTTTTCAGAAAAAAATCGTAAGCGTGCCGAGCGGCGACGCCGTGTTATATCTGCTATTGTAATATTTTCCGTTATTTTTATTATTGTTGCAGCATCAACCGCATATTATCTTGTAATACACTATATGCCGAATTTTACGCACGAAAGCTTTTACACATACTACGATTATTCTCCGAATGTTATTTATTCTGTTGTCGGCGGTGAATATGCGGACGAATCTGTTCATCCGATTTTACGCGAAGATGAACTTTATATGCCTGTTTCATTTGTAAAACGCTATATTGATGAATATATTTTTTGGGACAAAACAGACAATCGTCTTTCTGTTACAACTGAAAATAAGCTGATTCAAATGCGAACGGATGAACTTAATTATTTTATAAATAATGAGCCTTTTTTGTTGTCATTGCCTGTTTACAGTCTTGACGGGGAGGCTTTTTTGCCTGCATCTTTGATTGAGGAATTTTACGGTGTTACAATAACTTTGCAGAAAGAACGCAACATTGCTGTGTTTGATATGCCGGAGCATGAAAAGCGTATTTCTGAAATTATTGTAAAAGATGCAAAACTTCGTTTTGAGCCGACAATAAAAAGTCCTGTTGCAAAAGATTTGCTGCTTAACGAAAACGTTTTTGTTTTTGAAACAGCCGGAGAAAACGCAGATTTTACAAAAGTCCGGACAGAAGACGGACTTATCGGCTATGTCAGAACTTCTTTGATTTCACAGCCGAAAGTTATTCCGCCGACGGAACGAAAAAAGGAGTATACTCCGCCTAAATTGTTCGACGGGAAAATAAATCTTGTTTTTGACCAAATAACGTCAGTCGAGGCAAACAGCAATGAAAGCAGACGTACGTCGATACAGGGACTTGATGTGCTTTCACCGACATGGTTCTCATTTGACAGGGAAAAACTTAACGGCGATATAATAAACATTGGGGACAAAGGTTATGTCGATTGGGCGCATAACCAAGGTTATCAGGTTTGGGCTTTAATAACCGATAACTTTGACTATGAAGTAAGTTCCGCCGTGCTGACAGACACATCTATCCGTGAGCATGTTGCGCGTCAGCTGCTTACGTTTGTTTCGCTGTATGACCTTGACGGCATAAACATTGACTTTGAAATGGTTCGTGAAACTGACGCGGAGTATTTTATACAGTTTATCCGTGAGCTTGCGCCGTTGTTACACGCACAAGGGGCTGTTCTTTCGGTTGACATGTATGTTCCGACAGCAAGCAACAGATATTACAACCGCTCAGAAGTCGGAAAAGCGGCAGATTATATTATAGTTATGGCATATGATGAGCATTGGTCGACTTCGCCTGTTTCGGGTCCTGTTGCGTCGATAGGCTTTGTTGAAAGAGGAATTACAGCCACATTGGAAGAAGTTCCAAAGGAGAAAATTCTTCTTGGATTGCCGTATTATGTTCGTGTTTGGGCGGAAGACAAATCTACGGGTGAGGTTTCTTCAAGCGCGTATTCAATGCAACGCGGGAAAGAAATTTTTGATTCCGCCGGTGCGGAATTTATTTGGGATGATTCCTCAAAAAGCTATTATGCCGAATATACGGATAAAGACGGCGACACGGAAATTCTTAACCGTGTTTGGCTTGAGGACGAACGTTCGATTGAGGAAAAACTCAAACTTTTTAAATATTATGACCTTGCAGGTGTTGCGGGTTGGAAAAGAAATTTAGAAACGGAAGGCGTTTGGGCATTGATTGATTCTTATAGCTAAATAAATTGAAAATCGCTATATAGATAGTTCGGAGGATTTTATGGAAAATTTTCTGATGATGAAAACCGCGAAAGACTTGCCGACACCTTCTTATATGACAGCAGGGGCTGCCGGTCTTGACTTGTACGCAAATATTGCAGAAGAAGTTATAATCAGGCAACTTGAAATAAAAGCAATCCCAACCGGAGTGAAAATTTCGATTCCGGAAGGATATGAGGCGCAAATTCGCCCGCGGAGCGGACTTGCCCTAAAACACGGCATTACAATGATTAACGCGGTAGGAACGGTTGACTCGGATTATCGGGGCGAGATTGTTGTGCCGCTTATAAATTTGGGAGTGCAAGACTATACTGTTAAAAGAGGCGACAGAATTGCCCAAATGGTAATTACCAAATTTGAAAAGGCTGAATTTGTTATTACCGAAAAATTGGACGAAACAGAACGTGCCGATAAAGGGTTCGGTCACACAGGCATATAACTATTTTGTGAGGAGGCTGCTTATGAGGACAGCGGTTATTTTTCAGTCAAAATACGGCACAACAAAAAGATATGCGGAATACATTGCAAGACAGCTCAATTGTGATTTATTTGAAACAAAAGCCGTAAAAAATACAGATTTGTCAGTATATGACGCGTTTATTTTTGGCGGCGGACTGTATGCGGGAGGCATAGCAGGGTCAAGCTTTGTAAAACAAAATTGGAATATTATAATACAAAAAAAGATTGCGCTTTTCACGGTAGGACTCTCAGACCCCGCAAAAACAGATTATTCGCAAATAATAAGCAAGGCATTTTTGCCTGCCCAGCGTGAACGGATTAAGTTTTTTCATTTACGCGGCGGTATTGATTATTCGGAACTCGGATTTATTCATAAGTCAATGATGGCAATGCTGAACAAGCATATTGAATCAATTGCAAACAAAGGCGAAGCAACAGACGAGGACAAACTTTTCTTGGAAACGTATGGAAAGAAAGTAAATTTTGTTGATTTTACGGGTGCTGACGAAATAATAAAATACATCAGCTCATGATACGGCACAATTTTGCATAATGTTATTATACCGTTTTTTCGGTGCTTTACCGCCACTCACATTATAGGTAAGTGGCGGTGATTTTTTGCTATTTTTTAAGTGGCACTTCACGGTCGTCTTTATCGTCAACTGCTTTAATAAGACGGCGATAAGCCTTCAAAGTGCTTGCTGTAAATTCAAGCTCTTTTTCGTCAAGACCGTAAAGGAGAGAAATAACAGCATCATATTTATCTTGATATGAATATTTCTTCTCTGCTACCAAAAGAGCGTTTATGCTGCCCGGCTTAGGCTCCATAAGCTCATTCGGTGTGATGCCGAAAATTTCACAAAGTTTAAAAATAATTTTAACGCTTGGGCAGCGGTCTCCGCGTTCGATAAGCCCAATATATGACGTTGAAAGTCCGACATTCTGTGCGAGGTCCTCAATAGAAAATCTTCTTTTTTTCTGTGTCTGCGAATATTTGAGCCGATTATAACTGTTTTACGGTGAACGTACTCGTCATGAGCGTCGTCATCGTCATCAAAAAATTCTTCCTCATCTTCGTTACCGGACATAT
>JAISHX010000197.1 GCA_031262335.1 Clostridiales bacterium | reverse complement strand
AATTCTTTGATATAAAGTGCCGAAAAGCGGGGCTTGCTCCTGACGCGGCTGTTATAGTCGCAACTGTGCGTGCTTTGAAATATAACGGCGGTGCCGACAAAAAAAATCTTTCAGCGCCGGACGTTCAAAAGCTTAAAGCGGGAGCTGTAAATCTTATAAAACATATCGAAAATATAAAAAAATATAATGTTCCGGCTATCGTTGCAATAAACGTGTTCCCAACCGATACGGAAGAGGAAATATCCGCGCTTAAAGACATTTGCCGTGTTCAGGGTGCGGCAGCGGCAGTTTCAACTGTATTTGCCGACGGAAGTTCAGGGGGAATCGAATTAGCTGAATTGGTCTTGAAAGCATTGGAGAAACAGTCTGAATTTCGTCCGCTTTATGACGACAATGCAGGAATTAAAGAAAAAATCGAAACGATAGCAACAGAAATTTACGGTGCAAAAGGCGTAATTTTTTCACCTGAAGCAAAATTACAGCTTAAAAAAATAAACAAATTTGGATTCGGAAAATTTCCTGTGTGTATTGCAAAAACACAATATTCTCTTTCCGATAATCCGAATCTTCTCGGCAGACCGCAAGACTTTGAAATAACCGTACGCGAACTGAAAATTTCGGCGGGAGCGGGGTTCATTGTCGCTTTGACCGGCGACATTATGACAATGCCCGGTTTGCCTAAAATTCCTGCCGCCGCGGGCATTGATATTGCGGAAAACGGCAGCATAAAAGGGCTTTTCTGACATTTTTAAAGGAGGTTTGGAGGACAGCGTCCTCCAAGGGCTTATCTTTTAAGTTTTTAAACTTTGAAGGAGTTGAATCATTTTAGTGATTATAGACGGAAAAGCAATAGCGGCGCAAATTAAAGAAGAAGTCAAGCGCAAAGTTGAGTTATTGGAGAAAAAACCTCGGCTTGACGTCATTATCGTCGGAGATGATGCGGCATCGGCGGTTTATGTACGCAACAAACAGGCGGCGTGTGCGTATACAGGTATAAAGTCGGAAGTTCACGCATTGCCGGCAAGTACATCGCAGGAAGATGTTCTTGCGCTTGTCAGGCAACTTAACGAATGTGAAGATGTCAGCGGGATTCTTGTACAGTTGCCGCTTCCGAAACATATAAATGAACAGGCGGTTATTTGCGCTATTTCACCGCAAAAAGACGTTGACTGCTTTCATCCGGAAAATGTCGGTCGTGTTTCAATCGGTGCGCCGAGGTTCAAACCTTGTACACCGGCAGGTATAATTGAACTTCTGAAGCGGTCTGAAATTAAAATGGAAGGTACGCTTGCGGTTGTAATCGGGCGTTCAAATATTGTAGGCAAGCCGCTTTCCTCGCTTTTGCTTGCCGAAAATGCAACCGTTATTACATGCCATTCAAAAACAGCAAATTTAGCGGCAATTGCAAGGCAAGCCGATATTTTGTGTGCGGCTGTCGGCAAACCCAAATTTGTTACAGCGGACATGGTTAAAGAAGGCGCGGTTGTTATTGATGTCGGTATTCATGAAACAGGCGTATTCACACAATCAGGCAAGCGAAAAATGTGCGGCGATGTTGATTTTGACAATATTGTCGGAAAGGTATCCGCAATTACGCCTGTTCCGGGAGGCGTCGGTCCGACAACTGTTGCAATGCTTATGAAAAACTGTGTTGCGTCAGTGGTGAGGTGAAATTATGGGAATATTAGACGAAAAGAAAATTGCTCTTATATCTTTGGGTTGTGATAAAAACCTTGCTGATAGCGAGGTCATGCTCGGTATTCTTTCGGAAGAAGGCGCGATAACAACAGTAGATGAAGAACTTGCCGATATTATAATAATAAATACATGCGGATTTATTGCCGACGCAACAGATGAAAGCGTTCAGACTGTTTTTCGTGCGCTTGAGTACAAAAAAGAGCGTAATGTTGCCGTTATTGTGGCGGGTTGTGCGGCGGCACGTTACCGTGAAAAAATTTTTGAGGAAATTCCGGATATTGATGCCATTGTCGCTCCTACTGACATTGCGGACTTGCCTAAAATTGCAGCCGACGTGCTTAAAGGACAGAAAATTTGTGCTGTTTCAGACCCTGATACAAGTATTCCGGAAGAAATTCTTGAGAAAAGAGTGCTGACAGGTGAAAGTTATGCTTACCTCAAAATTGCGGAAGGTTGCGACAACAGATGTACTTATTGCACTATTCCGTCTTTGCGCGGAAAATACAGAAGCCGTTCGGAAGATGCTCTGCTCCGCGAAGCTAACGCGCTTGCCGCAAACGGAACAAAAGAAATTATACTTGTGGCACAAGATACTTCTTTGTATGGAACGGATATTTACGGGAAACAGACACTTCATCGGCTTTTACAAAATTTATCGCAAATTGAAGGTATAAGATGGATTCGCCTGCTGTACTGTTATCCGGAGCATATTTACTCCGAACTGATTCAAGAAATGGCAACGAATGAAAAAGTTTGCAAGTATATTGATATGCCGATTCAACATTCCGAAACATCTGTTTTGGAAGCAATGGGGCGGCACAGCAGCAAAGAATCTGTAATTTCTGTGATTGAAAACTTGCGTTCGCGCGTTAAAGGTATTATAATAAGAACAACGATAATGACAGGATTTCCAACAGAAAGTAAGACAGATTTCCAAAATCTCCTTGCGTTTTTAAAGGAAGTGCGTTTTGATAAACTCGGAGCGTTTTCTTATTCTCAGGAAGAGGGTACAAAAGCGGCGGAAATGCCTCAGCTTTCTGAAAAAACGCGCGAAACACGCAAAAACAGAGTTATGGAACTTCAGGCGGCAATCTCTCAGGAAGAGCAGAAGAAATTTGTCGGCGGCGTATACGACTGCTTTGTCGGTGGTGCTGTGCCTTATGAAAAGAATATGTACTTTGGCAGAATTTATGCTGACGCGCCTGATGTTGACGGCGTGACGTATTTTAGTGCAAAACAGAAACTTTCGTCAGGCGACTTTGTTAAGGTGCGTATAACAAATTCATTGGAATACGATTTGGAAGGCGAGATAATATAAAATAGGCAACAAAGACAAGACCTTGGATGGCGTTACCCACCAAAGGAGCAATCGCCCCTTTGGAATCCCTTCTTTTTTAAATCTTGAAAAGACAAAATTCCGATTGATAAAGGAGATGTGCTATGAATTTGCCCAACAAGCTTACGGTGTTCCGCGTTTTGCTGATACCGGTGTTTCTTGTTGTTTTGCTTGTGCGGTTTAACTTTTTGAGTGAAGAGTATGCACGCTATGTTGCCGCCGGAATTTTTATTGTTGCGTCATTAACGGACTTTTTAGACGGTTATATTGCACGCAAAAATAACCTTATTACTAATTTCGGTATTTTTATGGACCC
>JAISHX010000174.1 GCA_031262335.1 Clostridiales bacterium | reverse complement strand
TTTGGTCCGAGCTTTTTTACTTTAAGCAGTTGTTTTCTGTCTGTAAATATGCCGTTTTCTTCGCGATAAGTTAAAATGTTTTTTGCAACGGCAGCGGATATTCCCGCGACATAAGAGAGCAATGCCGGAGATGCTGTATTCAGGTCAACGCCGACTGTATTTACACACGCCTCAACAATACCAGCAAGTGTTTCGGACCATTTCTTTTGGTTCATGTCGTGTTGATACTGCCCAACGCCGATACTTTTCGGGTCTATTTTTACAAGTTCCGCAAGAGGGTCTTGCAGTCTTCTTCCGATTGAAACCGCGCTTCGGAGTGTTACGTCATAATTCGGAAATTCTTCAGCCCCAAGTTTTGACGCGGAATATACCGACGCGCCTGCCTCGTTTACGATTGCATAATACGTTTTTCTTGTTGTTTGTTTAATAACTTCTGCCGCAAACGCCTCAGTTTCACGCGAGGCTGTGCCGTTTCCGATTGCAAGAATATCTGCGTTGTATGTTTCTATAAGCTTTTTCAGAGTGATTTTTGCCTGCTCCAATGTTTTTTCTCCGTGGCTTACAGGGTAAATTACAGCAGTATCAAGAGGTTTTCCTGCGCCGTCAAGTACAGCGACTTTACAGCCTGTCCTTATTCCCGGGTCAAGTGCAATTACAGTTTTATTTTTTACAGGCGGTTGTAACAGAAGTTGCTTTAAATTTGCGCCAAAAACTTTAATTGCGCCTTCTTCGCTTTTTTCGGTTAATTCGTTCCGTATTTCGCGTTCAATGCTTGGCTGTATAAGCCGCTTATAAGAATCTCTAAGAACTTCTTCTATAATTTCACGTGTAAAAATGTTATTTAAGTTTAGTTTGGAGTTTAAAACGTTAATAATATCTTCATCGGGAGCTTCTATTTTTACTTTTAAAAATTCTTCTTTTTCACCTCTGTTGACAGCAAGCACTCTATGCCCTGCAATTTTCTTCACAGATTCGCGAAACTCATAATACATTTCATAAACCGATTGTTTTTCGGGGTCGGCAGCAACAGAAGAAAGATACGCTTTGTCCTGATAAATTTTTCTTATATATGCCCTATGTTTGGCATTATCCGAAATTACTTCCGCAATAATATCTTTTCCGCCCGAAAGAGCGTCTTCGGCAGTAAAAACGCCTTTTTCTTCGTTTATAAAATCGGCGGCAATGTTAATAGCCGATGTTTTTATGTTCTGCGCAAAAATTAAGTCTGCAAGCGGCTGTAAACCTTTTTCTACGGCTATTGTGGCACGAGTGCGGCGTTTTGGACGGAATGGGCGGTAAATGTCCTCAAGCGCGGCAAGTGTTTCGGCATTTTCAAGTGCGGAACATATTTCAGGAGTAAGTGCGCCGGAGTTTTGAATAGATTCACGGTATTTTTCTCTTGTTTCGTCAAGATTTCTTAAATAAGAGAGTCTTTCCGAAAGTTCTCTTAACACTTGGTCGTCCAAAGAACCTGTAAGTTCTTTTCTGTATCTTGCAATAAAAGGAATAGTATTTCCCTCATCTAATAAATTCACAGTATTTTGCAAAAATTCACGCTTGATATTAAATTCATTTTCAAGCCTGTTTAAAATATTCATCAAAAATAGTTTCCTTTCTCTCCGATTTTTGATATAATCTCTGATTATACCATGTAAAGGGATTGAATTCAATGAAAACACATGTTTTAGATGTAAATATACCAAGCAAAAGTTATGATATAATTATTTCGGCAGATTTTTCAGAGTTGCCGGAAAAATTAAAACAAGTTAATCTTTGCGGGAGAACAGCCTTGATAGTAACGGACTCAAATGTGGAGCCGTTGTACGCAAACAAAGTCAAGGGAATTATCCAAACTGTTTGTCCATGCGAAACAGTTGTGATAGAAGCAGGCGAGGAAAACAAGACACTTGCAACAATCGAAAAAATATATTCAGCGGCAATCAAAGCGGGTCTTGACAGAAAAAGTTTTTTAGTTGCGCTTGGCGGCGGAGTAACAGGCGATATGACAGGCTTTGCCGCCGCATCATATATGCGCGGAATAAAATTTGTTCAGTTGCCGACAACATTACTTGCGGCAGTAGACGCAAGTGTTGGCGGCAAAACTGCGGTTGATTTTGGCGGTGTGAAAAATTGTGTTGGGGCATTTTATCAACCAAAGTTTGTTTATATGAATGTAAGCACTTTGGCAACCTTGCCTGAAAAAGAACTTTTATCGGGTTTGGCAGAGTCTTTAAAGCACGGTCTTATAGCGGATAAAGATTATTTTGACTACATTTGTGAAAATCGCACAGCCTTGCTTGATTATAACGAAACTGTTTTAACAGAAGTTATTTTGCGGTCATGCGTGATAAAATCCAATATAGTTTCTGCCGATGAAAAAGAATCCGGTATTCGGGCATTTCTTAATTTAGGACACACGTTCGGGCATGCCGTTGAGAGCTTGTCCGGTTATAAAGTTACTCACGGGCATTGTGTTTCCGTCGGCGTAATATGTGCTTGCGCTGTTTCTTGCAAGCTTGGCAATATAAGCGAAAAAGAATTTTATTATATAAAAGACAAGTTAAGTTTATTGGGACTGCCTATTGACCTTCATGATAAAATATTTGAAAATATGAGTTTTTCGGAAGAAGAAATTTTTGATAAAATGCTGACAGATAAAAAAAATGAAAACGGGAAAATAAATCTTGTTATTCCGGAGAAATTGGGTAGTGTTTATATTTTAAAAGATGCAGACAAAGAGCTTATTAAGATAGGCATAAGAGCAATTTTATAGGAGGAAGCAATGTTCTGGTATGTAATAGGGATTGTCTTAAATTTGATTCTTGTCGGTTTTGACAGACTTACAAAAGTTTTTGCTTCAAAAATTCCTTATGGTGATTCAATAGATGTTATTCCCGGAGTTTTTGAGATTACGCATATTCGTAATACAGGGGCGGCTTTTTCTATTCTTCAAGGCGGACGTTGGTTTTTTATAGTTGTAACGATATTGATTCTTGGAGTGATAATTTTTTACTATATAAAAATGCCTAAGGAAAGATTTGATACGATTAGAAAAATTTCTCTTATACTGATTTCCGCAGGTGCAATCGGCAATTTAATAGACAGACTGTTTTTTGGTTATGTCGTTGATTTTTTGTATTTTTCTCTTATAAATTTTCCTGTGTTTAATCTTGCGGATGCTTATGATGTGGTTGGAACGATAATTTTTATAGTTATAACACTCTTTTTTTCCGGAGAGAAAAAAGTAAAAGAATCCTATGAAACAGACGAGGCGGGTGAGCGCGAAATTGACTGAAAACGCGCTGCGTGCCGATTCTGCCGTTGCGGCAAAATTAGAGATAACAAGAAATGCCGCGCAAAAACTAATAGACGGCGGCTTTGTGCTTCTTGGGGGGCAACCTGTTAAAAAGAGTCAAAAAATTATTGATTGTGATGAATTGGAAATTTTTCCTCAGCCTATTAACACTTGCGATATACTTCCGCAAAATATCCCTCTTGAGGTATTATATGAAGATGAAGGAATGGCGGTAATAAACAAACCAAAGGGAATGGTGACGCATCCTGCCCCCGGTCATTATAAGGATACTCTTGTAAATGCGCTGATGCACCGTTTCGGGGATTCACTTTCAGGTATAAACGGTACATTACGTCCCGGAATAGTTCACCGCCTTGACAAAGATACGTCAGGAGTTATTGCTGTTGCAAAAAATAATTTTTATCACACAGCATTATCAGCACAACTTGCGTCGCGTGAGATGAGCCGAATTTACAGAGCAATTGTTTTTGGCGAAACAGAACATTCCGGAACAATAGATAAGCCAATAGGCAGAAGTAAAAAAGACAGAAAAAAAATGGCTGTAGTTTCTGACGGAAGAACAGCAATAACACATTACGAAACGACAGAAATGTTTTATAATTCCGGAAAAAAATATTCATTTATAAAAGCTAAACTTGAAACAGGTAGAACACATCAAATTAGAGTTCATTTTGCGTCAATTGGTCATGCGGTTGTTGGTGATACGGTATACGGGCAAGAAAAACAACCGTTTGATTTCCTTAACGGGCAAGCTTTGCATGCGGAATCAATAAGTTTTGTTCACCCAAAGAGCGGAGAGATAGTTACAGTTTCTTCTGCCCTTCCGGAGTATTTTTCCATAATAAAAAAATAGCCCTCCCCGAAAAACGGGAAGGGTTATTTTTTAGTTTACATTTAAATGGGCAAAATCATTTGGTCTATCGTCATATTTTTCCAGCATCGCAGAAACACTATTGTTGCAAGAAATATATCTTTTGAGCCACAGAACATCATTTCCGTCAACTTCACCGCTGTTGTCAAAGTCGGCGGCAGTTTCATTGAAATTTATACCTGCTGTTTCCGTAGGATAAAGGACTTTCATTTTGGAAACATCATTTTTGGAAGTAATAAACCTGCGTATTGCCAAAACATCAGCGTCATCAACTATTGTGTCGTTGTTAAAATCACCGTAAGCAATAGGGGGTTCTTTAACTGTAATAATGTCGTCTTCAATTTCAAACTGACTGGTTATTTTTTTCGGGTCTTTGTTTTCAGTATCTTCATTAATCTGGAACGCGCTAAATTCGACAATACTGATATTTATATTTCCGGTATAACTTGGGTCAATAACATTAAAATTTAAGGTAATAAGCTTGCCATTATCGAAATTATTATTGTTGTTTTGACTTTGACTGTTGATATTTCCTTCAAATATAAACTTTACGGTATTTTTAGACAAGCTTTCCGTACTGCTTGGATGAACGGACTTTGCTGTCATAGGAAGTTCAACATCACCGGTGGTATATCCGTATTCTCCACTCCCTGTAAGACTTTCGGGATAAGGTTTAAGCTGGAGCTTACTTTCATCAAATTGAACTTTTAAAGTCGCGCCCCATATACCGGGATTGTTGGAAAGCAAAATGTCTACGGAAACACTTCCTGTTCCTTTTTCTATCTCTTGTGAAGCTACTTTTACTGTTGGAGCGGTTGTTGCGTAAACTTTTGCTGTTTTAAAAACTGCCACTGCTGAAACAGCCAAAACAGCAGAGGCAAAACAGGCTATAAGTTTTCTGGTTTGTCGCATATGATACCTCCTTTAATTAAAAATTGCATTTACTCTAAGATAAATTATACGTTTTACGTTAAACGGTGTCAAGAGCATAATTATATTCCGCAAAAGAAAAAGCCCTCCGCAAAGAAACATACGGAAGGGCAGAAAACTAATCCTGACTATACGGAAGTATAGCAATGTGTCTTGCACGCTTTATTGCAATTGTCAATGCACGCTGATGTTTTGAGCAATTGCCCGAAACACGACGCGGCAAAATTTTTCCGCGTTCTGATATGAACTTGCGGAGCTTGACATGTTCCTTATAATCAATTATATCTGTTTTTTCAGCACAGAACGCACATACGCGTTTTTTCTTGCGTCCGCGTTTACGTTGAACCATAATAAAACCACTGCCTTCCTAAATTTATAAATATTTCTCAATATTATTTTTATATAACATACTTCCGCCGCTTAACGCCTAAGGCGGTTGAAGCGGGGGCAATTCATCTCGTGCCTAATAGGTGCAAGACTTTTTAAAACGGTAAATCTTCATCATCAAGACTATCATCAGCTGCAAAAAAGCCGTCGGGAACTGCCTGAGGCTGTTCCGTATGCTTGGAATGATGTTTTGCGGCAGCTTCGGCTTGTTCGGTATAATCGTATTGAGCTGCGCCGCCTACACCGCCTGTTCTGTTTTGGAAAGAGGCTTTACTTTCGGCAAAATATGCCTCTTCAGCAATTACATCCGTAAAATAACGGTTTTGCTTTGTTTGGGCATCTTCTACTTTATTAACTTGAAGTCTGCCGGTTACGGCAACCATTTGTCCTTTTTTAAAATATTTCTCAACAAATTCACCGGTTTTGCCGAAAGCAACACAGTTGATAAAGTCTGCATCCGCTTCGCCGTCCCGCTTAAAGCGACGGTTGACCGCCAAGGCAAACCTTGCAACGGCGACAGGTTCCGCGCTGTTGGAATAACGCACTTCAGGGTCGCGTGTTAAACGTCCCATTAAAATGACTTTATTCACCCAATCGCCTCCTTATTATTCGTCAACGCGAACAATCAAATAACGCACAATTTTCTCCGCAATACGCAAGCGGCTTTCAAGTTCGCCGGGCGTTTGAGCGGCTCCGTCAAAATAAACAACCTGATAGTACCCATCGTTCATTTTGTCGATTTCATAAGCAAATCTGCGTTTGCCCCATTCATCAATTTTCTCGACAGTCCCGCCAAAACGGGCAATAAGCTCCTGAACTTTTTCAAATTCAGCTTTTGCCTCTTCTTCAGAAAGACCGCCATTAACGACGACAGTTAACTCATACTTATTCAATTAAATACACCTCCTTCTGGACTTTGGCTCCGGATTTTTCCGGAACAAGGAGTAGGGGCATCAAAACCCTTACCACATACCGCTTTATAGTATCACATAAAGAAAAATATTGCAAATACTTTTTTTAAAAACTGAAAAACTTGAAAATTGCAAGTTAAATACGTCCACCCCAAGTATCCTGACGTATTCGGTTTTTACAATGATTTTTAAACTTTTAAACTAACTCACTATAACAAAAAAGACCTTAGAGATACATAAGGTCTTTTTTGTGTGACATATTCCCGCCGCTTATAGCAGAGGGAACTTCTTGGCAATTTAGGTTAAACGGACTTTATAATATATTCGTACATTTTTCTGAGTGCTTTGCCTCTGTGGCTTATCTCATTTTTAAGTTCAAGTGTCATTTGCGCTGTTGTCATACGATATTCCGGTACATAGAAAATCGGGTCATATCCAAAACCGCCTTCTCCTTCCGGCTTTTCGGCAATGATTCCTTCGATAACACCTTCAAATACAGCACTTTCACCGTTC
>JAISHX010000150.1 GCA_031262335.1 Clostridiales bacterium | reverse complement strand
CGTTTCATGTTTACTTCATGTTTCGTTACGTTTTGCAGGTATGAATTTTCCAATTGACTTTTTTTATAAAACGCCGTATAATCAAAGTACGGCGTTTATTTTTTCATTCTAACGGAGTTGGGTAGTATGAATGTTTTTTTAGTCGAAAATTTGAATAATAGTCTACGATTTTATAAATCTAATTTTGGCGTGAAACAAGCATTGACTGAAAAAAACGGCGTCTACCTTGTAATGGAAAAATTCGATAAAAACTGTATTTTTGGTATTTTTGAACATAATGCAAAGCTTCCTAAAAATTCAAAAATATGTTACAATATTTCAGTTGAAGTGCATGATTTAAAAAAAATTGAAAAAAAATTTGGCTCGATTACGCTCAAAGACCCTGACGGAAACGAAATTGAATTTTTTCAGAAAATTCTTGAACAAAAAAATACTGCTCCAAAAAGATATATTGTTATATTAGTATGTATACTTATTCTGACATCTTTACCATCATTAGTATTGGGAGGATGGTTTTTTTTTAACAAAGGTTTGCCGAATCCTAAAGTAAAAGCGACTGGCAATTCTATAATTTCTGTATTTTCGGTTGGAAGTGAAACAACTCCGCCTATTGAAACTCCGTTACCCCAAAAGCAGGAAAAAAAATTCCGTCTTTATAAAGATATTAAAAATATTGAAACTAAAGACTTTGATACTTTTGCAGAAGCAGTATCGGAAGGAAAATTATCGCAAAACTCAGTTATAGTGTATTTGTGTACAGACGAAATTATTTGGAAAAATGAAGAAAATCCTCTTTCATTGCATAAAATAAAAAATGTTCCGTTAATTCTTCAATTTCCGGAGCTTTTTCGAGGCTGTGAAATAGCAAGTCTTACAATGTTGCTCAAATATCATTATTTTGAAGTAGATAAACTTACGCTTGCTGAACAAATTAAAAAAGATACAACTCCGTATAAAGTTGAAAATTCTAAAATCTATTACGGAAACCCTGATTATGGTTTTGTCGGTGATATATATGACGAAGATAACAAAGGGTTCGGTGTTTATCATACTCCGATTACGGAGCTTGCCTCCGTTTATGCGGCAGAGAAAGCAATAGACCTTACAGGTTGTAATTTTGAAGATTTATACTGCTTTTTGAACAACGATTTACCTGTTTGGGTAATAACTAATTCCGCATATAAAAAACTTCCCGAATCAATGTTTGAAACATGGATTACTCCTCAGGGAGAAATCAGTATAACATACAGCGAACATTCTGTTGTAATAACAGGATATGACGCGGACTTTATTTATATAAATGACCCTTATGGATATACTTTTAAAACTGATAAGGGCAATTTTATTGAGTCTTGGACTCAAATGGGACGTCAGGCGGTTACAATTCTCCGATAAGGCAAAAAAACTTGATAAATTGTATAGTGAGTTAATTTACGGACGGAATGTTCCTACAAATTTGTTGTCACATTACGTCTGCAAATTAATGGATTCCAAAGGGGCGAAGTGTGCCTAAAGGCACACGTTTTGAGCGCGAAGCCGGGCAAAGTCCCTTTGGTCAGGGGTTTGGGGGCTGAAAGCCCCCAAGGTCTTTATCTTTTAATCTTTTATAATAAAATGCAAACCATTCCACCGCCGCCTTCGTTGATTATCTTTTGAAGAGCTTCCTGCATCTTGAGCTGGGCATCGTCCGGCATACGATATAATTTTGTTTGCAACCCGTCTTTCACCATTTCGTGCATAGTTTTCCCGAATACGTTTAAGCTCCAAATATTAGAAGGATTCTCTCTCATTTCGGTATTAAGATAGTCAAGTAAGTCCTCGCTTTGTTTTTGTGTGCCGACAATCGGAGAAATTTCCGTTTCAATATCAGCACGTACAAGATGAATACTTGGTGCGCTTGCTTTGATTTTTACGCCGTAACGCGCTCCGTGTTTAACGAGTTTTGGTTCGTCAAGGCGCATTTCATCAGGCACCGGAGTGACAATTCCGTAGCCTTTTTGTTTGACTTCTTCAAGCGCAAACTTGATTTTGTCATATTCATGCTTACATTCGGCAAGAAGGCGCATAGTTGAGATAAGCTGATGTTCTCCCGCGATTTCAACACCTGTCATTTCGCTTAAAACTTTATAGAAAAGGCTGTCGTCAAGGCTTGCCTCAACATTTGCCGCGCCTTCTCCTAAGAGAATTTTATCAACAAACGCTTTTTTAATATATTCATTTTCTTCCAAAGAAGAAATTTCTGTGTTAACATCGCGCAGCTTGCCCATGCCTTTTGCAGCTTGCTTTACGGCGTCAATTATGTCAGATTTTAACCAATGAGATGGCGGAAGTGTTTCAAGCCACTTGGGAAGGTTTATTCTCACTTCGCTGACCGGAAATTCATAAAGCGCACTTTCCATAATTGTATCAATGTCGTCTTCTTTAAGTTGAGCACAATTCATCGCCGTAACGGGTGCGCCGTGCTTTTCGATAAGTGTACGCTTTAAAGCTTCTGTTTCCGGCGCATACGGTTTTGTTGTGTTAAGAACCATCACAAAAGGCTTGCTTATTGCTTTAAGTTCGTTTACGACTCTTGTTTCTGCGTCTATGTAATCTTCTCTGGGAATATCTGAAATTGTCCCGTCGGTAGTAATTACAACGCCAATAGTCGAATGGTCATTTATTACTTTGCGCGTGCCTGTCTCGGCGGCTTCCGCAAACGGCACTTTCTCATCAGACCACGGAGTGCTGACCATTCGCGGTTCTGCACCGTCAAGATGCCCAACCGCACCCGGTACAAGATAGCCGACACAGTCAATGAGGCGTGTACGGAAGTTTACATTACCTCCGGCTGTAATTTCCACCGCCTCACTCGGAACAAACTTTGGCTCTGTTGTCATTATTGTTCTTCCGCCCGCGCTTTGCGGAAGTTCGTCTTTTGCTCTTTCTTTGTCGTATGGGTTTTCTATGTTTGGAATAACAAGCAAATCCATAAATCTTTTTATAAACGTTGATTTTCCTGTGCGGACAGGACCAACAACTCCGACATAAACGTCACCGTTTGTACGCTCTGCTATATCTTTGTACACATCTGTCGATTCCATAACTGTCCCCTTTCAAAATCAGTATATTTTACTCTATGAAAGGTAGACAAATTATATTCCATTAAGATTTTGGACTCTGTTTTATTACATTTCCCACGCCGCCACAGCGAGCGGCATTGCGCCGTCAGCCACTTCGTAATATGTCGGCGGCAGTCCCATTTTGGTTAAAAATTCACGGTAACTCTCTGCGTCAAACTCGTTTTTCGGCGCGAAACCTAATAACCGCCACAAACCTACTTTAAGCCGTGCCGCCTTGCTTATGTTTTTGAGTAAACAAACAGGCGTAATTACAACACCACGTGAAATTCG
>JAISHX010000185.1 GCA_031262335.1 Clostridiales bacterium | reverse complement strand
GGCTCCGGCAAATCAACGTTGCTTAATATGATGGCGGGACTTGAAAAACCTACAAAAGGTACGATTACCTTTTTCGGCAAAGTGCGTGTTGATAAAATGAATGAAAAAAAACTTGCTATATTCAGGCGGGATTACATAGGTTTTGTTTTCCAGTCTTATAACCTTATAGCAACTCTTACTGCTCTTGAGAATGTTATGCTTCCTCTAATATTCAGAAGGACGTCGCGCCGTAAAAGAAAAAAACTTGCATTTGACGCTCTTAACTCTGTCGGGCTTGGTAAAAGGGCAAAGCATAAACCAAATGAAATGAGCGGCGGGCAACAGCAAAGAGTGTCAATTGCTCGTGCTTATGTACACAATCCTCAAATCATTTTTGCGGACGAGCCAACCGGTAATCTTGATTCCAAAACGACAATTGAAATGATGGAGCTTATTACCGGATTAGCAAAGATGCACGAGCAGACTTTGATTATCGTCACGCATAACCTTGAAATTGCCGAATATGCCGACAGGGTTATTCATATTCGGGACGGGGTAATTGAAAAAATAGAGGATGTTGTCAAAAATAATAATAATGAAAAGGAGTTTGTTCATGCGGAAGTTAAAGAAAGTGTTTAGTTTTTTGTTTGTTTTTGCGGTTGTGGTTTTTCCCGCAATATGTGTGAGTGCGGCGGAAACGCCAACTGAAGGTGTTGCAATTGGCAGTGCGCTTGCTCTTGAAGGCGGAACTATCTTAATAGAAGATGAAGAAGACGCGGGCGGTCTGCTCACATTAAAAAATATATCGGGGAAAGATATTGAGGAATTGTACATAGATTCTTTGGGAACAGGTACAATTTCGGCTAATTTCTATTTGCAAAATTCGGAAGTAATAAGCAGCGGACTTAAAAAAGGACGCTCGACAGAACTTGCGGTTGTAACAAATGCGTCAGGTCGTACATCGGGAGGTTATTCAAGAGCAATTGCATACTACACAATTGAAGGTACCGATTATCAGCAGGAAATAACCGTTGATTTTGACCTGAAAGTAAAACCGACGCCTTCGCCGCGTCCGTCGCAAGTACCTGTTTTACAGCAAACCGAAACACTCTCTTATGTGGCTGCGTCACGCGGACTTGTCAGCGTTATACCTGTTACGTTGGAAAATACATCTGATTTTGCGGTAAATGATTTCTCTTTTGAAAAAATAGTTTCAAAAAATTTCTCATTTGAGTACGATACATCAAAATTTTCAATTCGTCCGCACTCAAAAAATACAATATATTTCAAAGTTACACCTGATAAAGATATTGAATCATTCAAAGATGAAATTCCTGTAAATTATAGCTATTCCAACGCTTACGGCGATAAATTCAACGGAAGCGTTAGTTTGTATATTTCGGTTGACACGGCAGAAAAATCAGAACCTACTCCGGAGCCGCAACCCGCAATTTTAACAATAAGTGATTTTCAAACATCAAGCGATAATATAAAAAACGGAGAGAACTTTACCATAAAGGCAAAAGTTCATAATTTAACCGAAACAGACGCGAGATATGTTCAGGTTTCGATTACGGGACTTACTACTGATGGAATAACTGCGGCAAATTCATCATCAACAATCATGATTGGTGATATTAAGGCAAAATCGGCAGCGGAATTTTCTTTTTCGCTTGGAGCGGCAAAAAAAGCGGCAGGAGCTTATCCTCTTAAATTTTCTGTTGCGGGCGTTGATTATAAAGGCGGTGCTGTTGCCGCTAATGTTGACTTTTCTGTCAGCATTGCAAATGAAAATGCCGAAGATGATACCGACGCACTTGCAAATATTTCGGTTGTATCTATTTCTTCACCGCAAGGGCAGTATGATGTCGGACAAAATTTCGGTATTGCAGTAAAAGTACGCAATGACGGTAAAGCGGATGCAAAATATTTAAAAGTTACTGCCGCGCCCGAAGCGGGCGTTGTTCCGAAATCGGCGTCAGTTGTGCAGAAAGATATTATAAAAGTCGGAGAAACCGTGGAAATGAATTTCATGTTTGCTCCGACAAGTGACGCACAATCTAAAAATCATGTGATTCAGTTTGATTTTTCATATGAAGCAGGCAGAAAAGACGGCGTTGCGGTTAAAAATGAATTTTCACAGTACAGTTCCGCGAATATTAATAATTCTGAGCTTGATGAAGAAAAAGAAGAAACAGAAAACAATAAAAGTGTTCCCAAAATTATAATAAGTGATTACAAAGTTACATCTTCAGACCCTGAAACTCCGAGCATAGTGCTTGCCGGACAGGAATTTGACCTTTATCTTCAGTTTAAAAATACCCACCATACAAAAACAATAAGCAATATAAAAGTCACGCTTTCAAGTCCTACGTCAACAGACAACAAAGGCAATACGTTTTCAACCGTCGGCGCAAGCAACACAATGTATATTGATTCGATTGCCCCGGGTGCAACATATGAAAAAACACTCCGTATGTACAGTATTCTTTCAGCGGCGGCGAAAAATCACATTATTGCCGTGCATTTTGAATATGAAGATGAAGAAGGCAATGCAATAACTCAAGATGAAGAAGTCGGCGTTACGGTGGCTCAAGAAGCGAAGCTTGAAATAGGAACAGTGAACTTGCCTTCAATAGTTATGCAAAACGACATGAATTATTTGAATTTCAGCCTTCAGAACACAGGCAGAGTTACATTGTATAATATGAAAGTCACTCTTGAAGGCGAAGGCTTTGACCTTGCCGGTACGGAAGTAATTATCGGGAATATGGCATCGGGAGCATATAATTACTATGACGGCAACTTTTATGGCGTTGATGTAGGTATGCACAAACTTAAAGTTATAGTTTCGTATGACCTTGACACCGGAAAACGCGAAGTTGACGAACAAGTTTTTGACGTTGAGGTAGTTGCTGCGCAAACCGATGCAGGATTTTCAGACGGCGGTATGTTTATTGACAACGGCGGCATGTTGATTGATGACGGAATGGGATTTGTTGAAGAGGAGCCGACAACAATTTCAGGGAAAGTCAAAGGGTTCTTTAAGAAAATTCCGGTTTGGGTTTATGTTATCGCAGGAATTGTGGTTGTGGGAGGCGCATCAGGCGCGGTTATTGCTATTAGACGCGTTAGGAAGAAGAAAGGTTTTGATTTAGATGAGTAACACAGACGTTCTTAAAATGGCGTTGCAAAACCTAATGAGGCGCAAACTGCGTACATTCCTGACCGTGCTTAGTGTTGTAATAGGCGCAACAGCAATTATCGTTATGTCGTCAATCGGACTTGGCATAAGTATGAGCTTTGATTCTCAAATTGCACAAATGGATAATGTTACGCGCATAGAAATAAGTAACTGGAGCGGGTATCAAAGTCAAACAAAAGACGCGGTTATTCTTGACGATGAAAAAATCAAAGAAATCAGCCAAATTAACGGCGTTGAGGCGGTTACTCCCTCTATTGACCTTTATATGTACGCAATGAGCGGCAGATACGTTGCCAGCTTTCAGGTTATGGGAATGGATTTATCTGTTATTGATAAATTCGGTTACAAACTCCTTGACGGCAGACTGCCGGATTCATCGGAACCGTATGGTGTTGTGTTCGGGTCGGAAATTCCGGCACAGTTTTTAAGTCAGCAGGAACAAGGACGGCGAAATTGGCGCGGACTTGTAAGTCAGCAGGAAAAAAAGATTAATGTAGATGTATTAAAAGATAAAATAAAATTTTCTCCGGATTATTCATTTATTGAGCCTAAGCAAACAAGCGGCGGCTCAGAGGAATTGTATCCGGATGAAGGCGGCGCGTATGACGAGACAACTCAGCAAACTGTTGAGCCGTTCAAAGCGTTTAATGTACAGGGTGTTGGAATTATGGACGGCAGTGTAGGCTATGAAGGTGCGCAATACTGCTTTATGGACGTTGCAACCGTCAATAAAATAAACGAAGAATATATGAAGTGGCTGCAAAAATCACAGCAAGGGCGTACACAAACAAAAACAAACGGTTATCCGCGTGCGCTTGTAAAGTGCAAAAGTCTTGACGATGTTGAAGCTGTCGCCGCAGAACTTGCAAAATACAATTTTGAATATATTTATAATCCGGTAGAATTTGTACAACCCATGCGTAGATTTATGGGAATGTTACAGATTGCCTTAACGGGTATCGGCGGGATTTCTGTTATTATTGCAGCTATAGGTATTGCAAATACTCTTATTATGTCAATTTATGAACGAACCAAAGAAATCGGCGTAATGAAAGTTATCGGCGCGTCTTTGGGAGATATAAAAAAATTGTTCCTTGCAGAAGCCGCAATGATTGGACTTTTGGGAGGCATTTTAGGTGTTTCGCTAAGCTTTTTGGTGTCCTACCTAATGAATAATCTTCAGATTTCCGCACTTTCGGGAATGTTTGGCGGTTCTGGCGGGGGAGGAATGAAGCTTTCGGTTATTCCGCCGTGGCTCGTTTTATTATCGTTGGCGATTTCATCGTTGGTAGGTCTTTTGGCGGGTTATTTCCCCGCAAGGAGAGCAACAAAGCTGAGTGCGCTTAACGCGCTTAGATACGAATAAGGTGCTGTAATTCAAACCCCCCTTACCGAAAAAGGTAAGGGGGGTTTGCATCGGCAAGCAACGCTATGTATTTTCAGGAACTAAGACCGAAACTTACAAGCAGTGCTTTGTCAACGCGTTCCATAAGGTTGTCGTCCAAGTGGCAGATTTTTTCGCGGAGCCTTCTTTTGTCAACTGTACGCACCTGCTCAAGCAGAACAACAGAATCCTTTACAAGCGTATTTCTATATGAATCAATCTCAATATGAGTCGGCAGTTTTGCCTTGTTTATTTGCGACGTTATTGCCGCGCATATAATTGTTGGACTGTACTTGTTGCCAACGTCGTTTTGTATAATAAGAACGGGACGGACGCCGCCTTGTTCACTACCAACGACAGGGCTTAAGTCAGCATAAAATATGTCGCCTCTCTTTACTAACACGTTTCTTCAACCTCCGTTTAACAGACAATGAGTGGAGAACTTATGTTCCCTCTTGTAATCAATTATTACCGTATTCTATTGTTTTATACACAATTACCCTGTGCAAAACAAAAATATTTATCTACTCATTATCTGACTTTAAAAAATTCTCTTTTGCTTCTCAAGCCGTTTCCGATGCGGCACAACGTTTCGTAAGGTATTGTTTCGGCTAATGCCGCCAACTCAGTCATAGAAATACTCTTGCCGCCGTTTTTGCCTACAATCGTGACAATATCACCTATTTTTACGGAAGGTATCCTCGTAATATCCGCCATAAACATGTCCATGCAAATATTGCCGACAATAGGCGCAAATTCACCGTTGATTATGACTCGACCGCGGTTTGACAGTATACGCGGCAGTCCGTCGGCGTAGCCGGCAGGGATTGTGGCTATTATTTTTTCTTCTTGTGCAAAGAATGTCTGTCCATATCCGACGGATTCATTCTGCCGGACTTTTCTGATTGACACAACATTACTTTCAACCGACATTGCAGGCAAAAAATTCTGACCGAGTTCGATTGTATCTGACGGTGTTACGCCGTAAAGAATTATCCCCGGACGGACATATTCATAGTGAAACTCCGGTAGGCTGATTGTTGCCGCGCTGTTTGCAATATGCTGTCTAAAATAAAAACCGCGTGCTCTCATTTCTTTGCAAAATCGTTCAAAAAGGTTTGCCTGATAAAAGGCATAAGATTTATCAGGCGAATCCGACGTTGCAAAGTGTGAGAATATTCCTGTCAGGCAAATGCCGGGAAGGGTGACGGATAAAACCGCCTCTTCCAAACCGGCTTCATTTGGCGGAAAACCCAGTCTTCTCATTCCGGTATCAACTTTTATATGTACTTCAGCCTTCCTGCGAACAATCGCCGCTTTTTCGCTAATAAGCCGCGCTTCGTCATATGAACAAACTGTCATAGTTATGCCTCGTCGTATACATTGAGCAATTGAATCCTCGCAAGATGTGCCGAGTATAAGAATCTTATCTTTAATACCCGACATGCGGAGCGTAAACGCCTCTTCGGCTGTTGCAACTCCAAAAGCAGAACAACCGGCCTCTTTTGCCGCTATTGCGACTTCGGCGGCACCATGCCCGTAACCGTCCGCTTTGACAACTCCCA
>JAISHX010000033.1 GCA_031262335.1 Clostridiales bacterium | reverse complement strand
GTATTTTTTGCGGCGACAGCGCGGTTATTGTCGGCGACGGCAGAAAATATACGGCTTTTGGCAAGTCCGGAAACGAACTTAGGATTTATGATGCCGTTTTTGGTGTTAGAGATTTGCGCTTTAGCGGCGGAACAGATAAGTTGCTTGTTGCGGGTGAACTGTCGGCGGGGATTTACAACGCACATAAAGAAAAGGAGTTGCCTTTACCTTCAACCCCCTGAATGTATAGTTTTTTAACTTTTTAATATAAGAAGTCAGTTTACGTAAAAAGACGGTACAGAGCCTTGGAATAAAGTATTAACCAACAAAGCTGTTCGGTGAATTGTGACATCTTTTTCGGTTAAAGGGTTGACAATTTTAACAGATGCAGTTACATTTATTGTAATTTGGAAATTTGTTTGATTTATGCCCGCCGCTATAAAAGCTGAATCATAATCTGCTTCGGCACTACCCATAACGACAATTTTTGCCGGTATTTTCGGACCGGTATTTGAAAACCCTGCGTTGCCGAAAACAATTCCGAGTGAAATTTCAATTGTTTCTTCACTCAGTTCTGAAAGTGATGCGGAAACGTCTTCCGCAAGCTGACTGCAAACTTTGTTTACAAGTATTGAGTTTACTGCAAGAGCCTGAATTTTACCTGTTTCGTCTGTTGTAACGGAATAAAAATCTTCGCTTTTAACGCCCGATTCATTAATAATAGAATTTAATGAATCAGAAATTGCACGATTAATGTCAGAGGTTGCTTTTGTTTCTGCTATTGTCAGAACGGAAGGCATTAAATATTTGTTGTAAACATAAGTAAATACTGAAACGCCTGCCACGATTATCGTGAATAGCAGAAAAATAAAGAGTTTTATCTTTTTTTGACGGCGGGGATACTTCATAAGGGAAACCACCTGCTGTATGTTTATATTAGAGTATGTCGCTTGAATGTATTTTATAGCCTGTATGTTCAAGCAGTCTCTTAGAAAGGATTGGTTTATCGTTTGGATTACTCAAAGGAAAGTAATCGCCGCCGAAAATCAAAACGGCGACAGGCAGGGCAAAAAGTCAAAAATAAAGTTGGGGTGATAATTTTTCGTGTTGTGATTGCGGTATTGATTGTCGGAGTAGTCAGCGTCATTGGGGCACTCGCCGGAGCATATGTCGGAATTGTTGAAAAAGCCCCTCAAATAACAGAAATAATGGCTCCGAATACCGAAAAATATCCGTCTATAATTTATGATGAACACGGCACGGAAATCCAAAGACTTGATGCCGGAGAACAACGCGAATTTGTCGCGTTTGACCAAATTCCTCAAAATCTGAAAGACGCATTTGTTGCTGTTGAAGATGAGAGGTTTTACTCTCACGACGGAATCGACCCTGCCGGAATCATGCGTGCTGTTACGACAATGCTTACGTCAGACAGCACGGAAGGCGCAAGCACGATTACACAGCAACTGATAAAAAATAAACTTGGAATAAGAAGAAATTCGTTTGTCACGAAGTTTCAGGAATGGTATCTTGCGCTTGAATATGAGAAAAACATGATTGAGGCTTACGGCACAAAAGAAGACGCCAAAGATAAAATTCTTGAAATTTACCTTAACTCAATCGGGCTTGGCAATGGGCAAATAGGTGTTCAGGCGGCATCAAACCGCTACTTTAATAAAAATGTCAGCGACCTGACGCTCGCAGAATGTGCCGTTATTGCCGCTATAACTCAAAACCCTACATTGCGCGACCCTATTCGCAAGCCTGAAAGTAACAATTTACGAAAAGAACACATCCTTGACAACATGATTAAGTTGGGGTTTATTACGGAATCTGAAAGGCTTGTAGCATCAGAAGAAGATGTGTATTCAAAAATAAATGCACAGCAGGAAAAAGTAGAAGAAGGAACGTCCTTCTATTCATATTATACAGACAAAGTTGTTTCTGAAGTAAAAGAAGCATTGATGAAACAGCTTTTTAAAACAGAGGCAGAAGCGTATTCACTTATTTATGAAGGCGGTTTACGAATAACTGCTTGCGTGGATTTGGATATTCAAAAAATTGTTGATGACGCATTCATGAATGACGACCTTTTTCCTGACGAGTATGCAATAGCAGTACAGTATATAGTTTCAATATATAACAACACAACCGGAAAAACAACAAATTATGACTCTATGTATGATAAAGCTTTGAAAACTACTATGTTTAAGACAAATGAAGAAGCAGACGCTTTTATTGAATCTATCCGCGACAGTCTTCTTGGCGCAGACGACCAGATTATTGCCGAAAGGATTTTTAAAGTTCCTCAGCCGCAGGCGGGAATGGCAATAATGGACTTTCATAACGGTAAAGTTGTCGCTATTGCGGGCGGCAGAGGTGAAAAACAGGCAAACCGCGCCCTTAACAGAGCAACCGACGCACAACGCCAGCCCGGTTCAGTATTTAAAGTGCTTGCGTCATATGCACCTGCACTTGACCTTGGTTATATTACGGCGGGAACAGTCATAGTTGATGAGCCTTTTACAGTCGGAAATTATACACCGAAAAACTGGTATACAGGATATAGGGGACCATCGACAGTACGCGAAGGAATACGCGACTCAATGAACATTCTTGCCGTCAAAAATGCTTATAACACAGGCATGACAAACATATATAACTATCTTCTGAATTTTGGCTTTACTACGATTGTTGAACAGGATATGGGGCTTGCAACTGCTCTTGGCGGCATTACTTACGGTGTTACTCAAGAGGAAATTGCCGCAGCATTTGGCGCAATAGCAAATGAAGGAATATATAACAAACCTATGTACTTTACAAAAGTGCTTGATTCCAACGGCAATCTTGTTCTTGAAAACACTCCAGAGTCGCATCAGGTGCTTAAAAAAACCACATCATATATTCTTACCGATATGATGAAAGACGTTATTACAAGCGAAGGAACGGGCGGAAGTGCAAGATTCCAAAACATTAAAATGCCGATAGCGGGTAAAACGGGAACAACAACGGCAACCAAAGACCTTGTTTTTGCGGGTTATACGCCATATTATGTTGCAAGTATTTATCTTGGGTACGATATGCCGCAAACGATGAAAGGTGCCGGCAGTATTCATACAAAGCTGTGGAGTTATATAATGGAACGTGTTCACCAAAACCTTGAATATCGCGATTTTGAGCGTCCGGACGGAATTATTACCGAAACAATCTGTAACGAATCAGGCGGGCTTGCAATCCCGGGAATTTGTAATGTTCTCGGAACATCAAGGACGGAAATATTTGCGGTAGGTACACAGCCGAATGAATACTGTAATGTTCATGACATCAGTTCTCTGCCAACGCCGGAGCCGACAGCATCTCCCGAACCGACAGCCGCACCTGACGGTGCAACAAGTACACAACTTCCTGCGGATATAACAAACCAAAATACCCAAAACGGACAGGAACCAACAGAATCACCGCAGATTATAACTGATTTACCGCCATTTGTTCCCCAACCGACAGAACCGCCGCCGGCTCCTACGACAATTGTAATTCCTGTGCCGGAAGACGAGTTTACCTAAGACTGTTTTTTGTAAAGTTATTCCATAATAAACTTAATATTTTTTCCTAAAATTTATTAACAAATTCGGCAAAAATGCCGATGTTACTAAGAAGTGGTTTTTGTTCGGAGCAAGTTGCTCCGAAATAATTTTCACTAAGGAGGCAACGGTTAATATGGCTAATTTTGGTCAATCACAAAATCAGAAAAAGTATAAGCGTCGTTCAATGGGACGTATGCTTGCACAAAACATACTTATGATTACATGTCTTAGCATGATTATTGTGGCAGGTGTCATTTATATTGTATCCCGCAGTATTGTATATGACGAAACTTCCGAAAAACTTAACGAGATTGTTCAGGGCAACGCATCACAGATGAGCAGTTATATAAAAGAACAAGAGGGGTATCTTTCTGCTACCGTATCATTGCTGAAATTACTTCCGGACAGAACCCTATTTGAAGACATTTTTAAATCAATGGTTGCGGAAAATCCACAGCTTTTTGATATGTTTATAGGTTTTGCAGATAATACGGGTATTTACGCAAGCGGTCCGCCAGCCGCCGACTGGAAAGCAACAGAACGCAGTTGGTATAAAGATTCTCTTACAGGCAGCGGGCAGATTGTTGTCACAAAGCCTTACAGAGATGTAACAACAGGCAATATGGTTATTACTCTTACACAAGTTGCCGGCAAAATTGCCGGAACACAGGCATCTGTCGGTGTTGATATTAACCTTAGTTCTGTCATAGAAATTGTCAGCAATATGAAAATCGGGCAACAAGGCTATGCTTTTCTTGTCAACGGAGACGGAGATATTATAACCCACCAAAATGCGTCACTTGCACCAATGGGAGATAAATATGTCAATATCAGCGATGTTCCCGCATATTCCGGCATTTTGTCAACAATGACCGGTAGCGAGCTTGTATACAGCTTTGATGATTACGACGGTGTAAAGAAATATTTTACTTACACTTCTGTTCCCGGTACAACATGGACTCTTTATGCCGCATTGCCTTCGGCGGAAGTAATGGAACGCATCAATATTGCGTTACTTATTGCTGTCGGTTTGTTTATTGTAATGGCGTGCATAACTGCCGGAATGACAATTTATATCTTGAATCACAGACTTAATTATTCGTTGCGTCGTCTGCTGACAGCAATAGACGACCTTAATAAAGGTGAAATGACATTCCGCATGCGTAATCAGGACGCCAGCGACGAAATGGGCAGACTGTATACAGGTTTCGGTCAGGTATTCGGCACAATAAACGAGCTTATTGCCGATATGCGTACAATGGCGGAAGAACACGCAAGGGGCAATTATCATTACAAAATTAACGAAATGCGCTATGTCGGCTCTTATTTGAGTATTGTTCGCGGTATAAATAACATGACGTTTAATTATGTAAACGACTTTACATCACTGCTCGGTGT
>JAISHX010000146.1 GCA_031262335.1 Clostridiales bacterium | reverse complement strand
GCAAGCAACGTTGATTTGCCTACATTCGGGAAACCGATAATACCTGCGTCGGCAATAATTTTCAGTTCAAGAACAACTTCAAGTTCTTTGCCGGATTTCCCTGCCTCTGCATAGCGCGGAGCCTGACGAACAGAAGTTGCAAAGTGCTGGTTGCCGCGTCCGCCTTTTCCGCCTTTGGCGATTATTCTTTTCTCATCTTTAATTTTCATATCGGCAATAACCTTGCCGGAATTTACTTCTTTTATAACTGTTCCAACCGGCACTTTTATTACTATATCTGCCCCTGCCTTGCCGGAACGGTTGCCTTTTTCACCGTTAGCACCATTTTCCGCTTTAAAATGCCTTTTGTAACGAAAATCGGAAAGTGTCGCGGCAGAGTCATCGGCGACAAACACAATACTTCCGCCATGACCTCCGTCGCCGCCGTCCGGTCCGCCGTGCGTAACATACTTTGCACGATAAAAGGAAACTGCCCCGTTACCGCCGTTACCGGCTTTTATTGCGATTTTTGCTTTGTCAATGAACATGTGAACCTCTTTCTATTATACACTAAAAAGGAGCTTTTGCAAGCCCCCTGTTTTTTATTGACAACTCCTCACGCCTAAAGGTTGAGGGATTCTTCGTTCAGCGTCCGTTACTATCAAAATCCGATTTTGAATTTCAGTTAAAAACAGACGAATTATTCATTTGCGGCAATCGGATAAACTGAAACTTGTTTTTTGTCGCGTCCTTTGCGTTCGTAATGTACACGCCCTTCCGCAAGTGCAAACAATGTGTCATCGTGACCTCTGCCGACATTGATTCCGGGATGAATTTTTGTGCCGCGCTGAGTAAAGAGTACGTTACCTGCCTTTACAAACTGCCCGTCCGCACGTTTTGGTCCAAGCCGCTTTGCTTCTGAGTCGCGTCCGTTACGCGTTGACCCGACACCTTTTTTATGAGCAAAAAAACTCAAGTTCATTAAAATCATGATTTAGTCCTCCTTTACCGAAACACTAACGCAATCGTAGTTTTCGGCAACTGAATTTATTCCGAGTTCAAAGCATTTCAAAATAAGAGAGGCTTTCTCATTTTCGGACTCAATAAGCTCAGGTACTTCAAGTTTCAGATACCCGCCCGCATTATTATAATCACACTTGACTTCCGCGTCCGTAAACTTTTCAATACAGTTTACAGTATTTATTGAAAGTACGGAAACTGCCGCACAAACATTGCTGTCGCCATGATTCAACGCGCAAAAACCGTATAACCGCCCGAAATTTTTAAAAAGCTCTATTTTTATCATTATTTTGTTATTGACGTAATTGTCAATTCCGTATAAGGCTGGCGATGTCCTTTTTTCTTATGGTAGCCTTTTTTCGGTTTATACCTCATAACAATAATTTTTTTGGCATCACCATGTGCGGTTACAGATGCCGACACCTTTGCGCCTGAAATATAAGGAGCACCAAAAGAAACGTTTTCGCCGTCAGCAATAAGCATGACTGTTTCAAAGGGAACAGAGCCGCCAACCGGCGTATCAAGCTTTTCTGTTCTTATAACATCGCCCTCGGCGACTTTATACTGTTTACTTCCGATTTGAAAAACAGCGTACATATAAACACCTCCGTGTACTCGCTGCGATAAGCGGGTTTTAACACTCTTTATATCGCTTCCGCAAGCGGTTAAAACAAACATTAAAGATTATACCGCAATAGAAAAAAACTGTCAAGGAAAAAATTTTTTATTTTTGATTGACAAGAAAAATTTTGTATGTTATTATGACTAATGTTTGATTTGCGGGAATAGTTTAGCGGTAGAGCGGCGGCTTCCCAAGCCGCAAGTCGCGGGTTCGAATCCCGTTTCCCGCTCGCAACTGAAATTTTTAGTTAGGAATGCCAAAATGTATTCCGAACGGAGAGGTGAATTATGAAAGAAGGACTGCATCCTCAATATCATCAGGCAAAAGTAAAATGTGCCTGCGGAAATGAGTTTGTTACAGGCTCAACAAAGCCGGAAATCCGCGTTGAAGTCTGCTCAAAATGTCACCCGTTCTATACGGGCAGCCAAAAACTTCTTCTTGAAGCCGGCGGACGTGTTGAAAAGTTCAAAAAGAAATACAACTTACAGTAATAGGAGGAAGCCATGCGTTCTACTTATATAGCAAAAAGTGCCGAAGTCAAAAGAGAGTGGCTTCTTATTGACGCGGAAGGTCTTACATTAGGTCGGCTTGCATCAGAAGTCGCCTCAATTTTGAGGGGGAAAACAAAACCGATTTATACTCCCCACCTTGACACCGGTGATTATGTGGTAATAATCAATGCCGAAAAAATTAAAGTCACAGGCAATAAACTTAGCCAGAAAATATACAAATCTTATTCCGGATATGTAGGCGGTTTGAAAGAAACAAACCTCGCAACTATGCTTGCAAAAAAACCGGAAGAAGTTCTCCGCCACGCTATTAAAGGTATGTTGCCGAAAAACAAGCTCGGTTATGCCATGTTCAGAAAGTTGCACGTCCATGCGGGTGCAGGACCGACTCACGGTTATGCCGCCCAACAACCGAAAAAACATACCATTAAAGAATAAGGAGGGCTTTTGTTATGAATTTGGCAAGATATTACGGCACCGGCAGACGCAAAAGTTCCGTCGCCCGTGTTTATCTGTTGCCGGGAACAGGAAAAATTACCGTAAATAAGCGTGACATTGATGAATACTTTGGTCTTGAAACGCTTAAAATAATTATTCGCCAGCCTTTAGAGCTGACAGGTGTTACATCAAAATTTGATGTACGCGTAAATGTTCACGGCGGAGGTTATACAGGACAGGCGGGAGCTATCCGCCACGGTGTAGCAAGAGCATTATTGGATGCTGATGCTGATTTTCGTCCCGCACTCAAAAAAGCAGGTTTTCTTACTCGTGACCCTCGTATGAAAGAAAGAAAGAAATACGGCTTGAAAGCTGCTCGCCGCGCACCGCAATTTTCAAAGAGATAATACGCACAATAATAAAAAGCCTGTATGCAAGCGATTTTGCGCCTGTTTGCAGGCTTTTATTATGTCTTTTAAAATATAATATCGCTCTTATTTTTGGCAGCTATTTCAGTTACTTATTACTTTTTTCTTTTTTTGTTATTATTAATTTTAAAGCACATTTCCGATTTCCTCCTTATGTTTGTTTCGCAATTAACATTTTATCAGGATTTTGGAGATGTGTCTTTATTTTTTTACGTTCTGGAAGGTTTTATTTTACAACTTGCCAATTTTAAAAATTATCAAAAAAGCAGTTGACGTAAAAAACATCTTATGATAAAATAAATATATAAACATATATTCATATTTAGGAGGCAAGCTATGGAGTATAATGAGGAAATGATTTATGACATTGCAGAGTTTTTTAAGTTTTTTTCCGACCCCGGGCGAATTAAGATTCTTTTTTCGCTTATGGAAAACGCGGAACTTTCG
>JAISHX010000208.1 GCA_031262335.1 Clostridiales bacterium | reverse complement strand
TATACAGCGTCCGGCAGTAACTGGAGCAGAGTAGATTCTGTGTATGATGAAGTTTCCGGACAGATGAACTTTTCTACGGTAAATACCGGAACTTATGCCGGAGTTGCGGTTTCTGCCCCCAAAATGGAAGAAACAGACTTGGACGCGCAAATTTCAACAGCGTCGGTGCAATCTCGTATGAATATTCAGGATGTAGGAAGTATTTTACCTAAATCACCTGTAACAGCATCACAATTTAATAAAATCTTATCTGCTGTTGCAAAAGGAAGCAAAGATGTAAGAATAAATGACGCTGTTACGACAGCGGAAACTAATTCCCTTACAAAGGCAGGGATTTTGGCGGCGGATTCGCAAATTGTTTCACGTGAAGCAGCGTTATCCGCGCTGGCGAAGCTTTATGAAATAAAAACAAAAACTCAGATAAAAAATTATTCCGCAACAAGCGTTGACGGAACAAGCGAGAAATACAAAGCCGGTGTACAAAAAGCGGCTTTTGCCGGATTGGTTGATGGATTGGCACGTCCGAACGACGGAATCACGTTTGCTGAACTACTAAAGGCGGTTGATGTGATTATGGCGGATGCGGGGTTATAAAGAGGATAAGGGAAAAACCTTGGGGGCTTTCAGCCCCCAAACCCCTGACCAAAGGGACAATCATCCCTTTGGAATCCCTTCTTTTTGCAGACAGAATGTAACTGCAACAGACAAGACCTTGGAGGCTTTCAGCCCCCAAACCCCTGACCAAAGGGATTTCATCCCTTTGGAATCCCTTCTTTTTGCAGACGGAATATTACTGCAAGTTTGCAGTAATATTCCGTCTGCAAAAGTTATCTTCTTTGTTACTTTCTTCTTTAAGAAGAAAGTAATGGGGTGGTGGGGCAAAGCCCCACGGTCTTAATCTTTAACAGACAAGACCTTGGAGGCTTTCAGCCCCCAAAACCCCTGACCAAAGGGATTTCATCCCTTTGGAATCCCTTCTTTTTGCAGACGGAATGTGACTGCAAATTTGTAGGCATATTCCGTCTGCAAAAGTTATCTTCTTTGTTACTTTCTTCTTAAAGAAGAAAGTAATGGGGTGGTGGGGCAAAGCCCCACGGTCTTATTCCTTAAAAAACAGCCAAGACTTTGGAGGTGGCATGTGAGAGCAGACTTTGACTTTGATGTTGTTAGGAATATATCAGCAATAGAGCGGCTGAAATGCGGTCTGCTCCGCGACATTTCCCTGCTGTTTGAGGCGACGTTGCCGCACGCTGATTCTGCCGGAGATGAAAAGGAAATTCTTGCAGACGCACTCTTGAACATTTATCAGCTTGCGGACAAGATGAATATTTCTTATGAAAGGCTTGATGAAGCTGCGGCAAAAGCTATTAAAATTCATGATAAGAAACTGTTTTCAAGATTGACAAGAGAGGGAGATTGAATGTGAAAGTAATACTTTTAGATGATATTAAAGGTGTCGGAAAAAAAGACCAAATTATTGAGGCGGCGGACGGTTATGCCCGCAATTTTCTTTTTCCGAAAAAATTAGCGGTCGAAGCAAATAAAGTAAATATTAGTACACTTGATAAAAAACGCCGTGACGAAGAGCAAAAGCGTGTTCGTGAATTTGAGGCGGCAAAAGAGTTTAAAGAAAAATTAGAATCAGTAAAAATACAAATTCCTGTAAAAACAGGTGAGGGCGGAAAACTTTTCGGGTCTGTTTCAAATAAGGAAATTGCGCAGGCTCTTAACGCACAATTCAGTCTTTCGGTTGATAAAAAGAAAATCAATCTTCCGGAGCCGATAAAAACCCTTGGCGAAAAAACTGTCGAGATTAAACTTCATACAGATGTAAAAGCAATGATTACGTTAAACATTGTTTCCGCGTAACATGGAAGATATTGTACCTGTTTCTGAACAAAGCGAGAAATTACGAACTCCTCCGAATAGCTCTGAAGCGGAGCTTGCGGTTGTAAGCAGTATGCTTTTTGATAAGGACGCTGTTACGATTGCATACGAATTACTTCGTACAGACGATTTTTACCGTCCTGATTATAAAGCCATTTTCGATGCCATTACTGAGCTTTTTACAACATCAAAGCCAATCGACTTAGTGACTCTCAAAGCGAAACTTGAAGAACACGGCAATTATGACAAAATAGGCGGCAGGGACACTCTTGCCGTAATTGCGTCAAACATTTCAACATCGGCAAATATTCGCCACTATTGTAAAATTGTTTCGGACAAGGCGGTCTTGCGGCGGCTTGTAAAAGCCTCGCAGGATATTTATTCGCTAAGTTATGATGCAAAAAATTCTGTGGATTCTGTTTTAGAGCAAGCAGAGCAGTCAATTTTTAATATATCAAAAAACCGACACAGCGCGCCGTTTGTAAAACTTGGCGACGCTCTGCTTTCTGCTTATGAACAGACAGAAAAAGCCGCTCTTTCCGGCGGCGGAATTACAGGCGTTTCGACAGGATTTATAGATTTTGATAATAAAACAACAGGGTTGCATGCGTCAGAACTGATTTTAATTGCGGCACGTCCTTCAATGGGAAAATCCGCGCTTGGTATAAACATTGCACATCATGCCGCCGTACGCAACAATGTGACGACGGCGTTTTTTACGCTTGAAATGTCAAAAGAGCAAGTTGTTGACAGAATTATCAGCGCGGAGGCAAAAATCGAATCGCAGAAGCTCCGCACAGGGAAGCTTGAACCTGCTGAATGGGCGGCGTACGCCGCAAGTTTTACTGATTTATCACCTGCGCCGTTATATATTGATGATACAGCCGGAATTTCCGTAAGCGAGCTACGGGCAAAATGCAGGCGGCTCAAACTGGAAAAAAACCTTGGGCTCATAGTAATTGATTATTTACAGCTTATGAGCGGGTCTTCGCGGACAAGAAGTGAAAATCGTCAGCAGGAAATTTCGGAAATATCACGTTCATTAAAAGCAATTTCGCGTGATATTGAGGCTCCTGTTATTGCGTTGGCACAGCTTTCGCGTGCTTGCGAAACGCGTGAGGATAAACGTCCGCGGCTTTCTGATTTGCGTGAATCGGGTGCGATTGAACAAGATGCTGACATAGTTTCGTTTATATATCGTGATGAGTATTACAATAAAGATTCAGAGCAAAAGGGTGTTGCCGAATGGATTATTGCAAAGCAAAGAAACGGGGCGACAGGGACAGTTGAATTAGTTTATGACGGCAGATATACATCTTTTAGAACTGCTGAGAGGAGGCAACTATGAATGACAGAAGCTCAAGAATTGAGCAACGTCTTGAAATGCACAGGGCGTTGGTTGAAAATACAGGGAAGAGCTTTGTTTCAAACAAAGTAAGTTATCTTCCGATACTTATGGCGGCGATTGTTATGGTTGCCGGATTGGGCATAGCTATGCTGAATAATCGCCGCGGCAATTCTGATATATCAAAAATTACGAACGGAGATGTTCCTTTTGTAATATACAATGATAAAATCTATATCGAATATAGCGGCTTAACTTTTGGTAAAATTACAGAAGAGAACACCGAAAGTATGCTTGGCTTTGCAAGCGGTGAATATTATAATATGTGTGAAGTTTATTCTCTAAAGGAATATCCGAAAGAAGAGTGGATTGCGGTATTGTATGAAGGACAGTTTCGTTTATTGCATGCAGAAGATGAAAGCTAATAAAAAAGACCGTGAAACAAGCTGTGGCACGGTCTTTTTTTATTATTTATTTAGTTAAAGATTTTCTTTTTCAAATTCTTCGGGTTGGTCAGATTCAGGTTTTTCTAATAAATAGTCCATTTCGTCATCTTCTTCATCTTCAGCATAGTCCGGTTTTTCTATGATGTC
>JAISHX010000166.1 GCA_031262335.1 Clostridiales bacterium | reverse complement strand
TATTCTCCTCGCGGTGTGCGGAAATCAAAATGTATTCACCTTGTTTGAGATTCATTCGTTCAAGAACATCCGACGCATCAATGTTGTCCGCATATGTGGCAAGAACCTCTTTCATAGGTGAACCCGTGACAAATATCGTCTTGCCATCAATGCCTTCGCCCAACAGGTATCGCCGCGAGTTTTCGGTATACGGTAAATTGATGTCTGCAATGTGGTCAACAATCTTGCGATTTATCATCTCGGGTACATTCCAATCCCAACAGCGATTGCCTGCTTCCATATGAAAAATCGGGATTTTAAGCCGTTTTGCACACACGGCAGAGATTGTAGAGTTGGTATCACCTAAAACAAGCAATGCATCGGGCTGCTCCTTTTCTAACACATTATATGAATTTGATATAATGTTACCGAGCGTTTCGCCAAGGTTTCCGCCGGCACAATTAAGGAAATAGTCAGGTTTGTGAAGCTGTAAATCGTCAAAGAAGATTTGATTTAGTGTATAATCCCAGTTCTGTCCCGTATGCACAAGAATGTGATTGAAATATTTGTAACAAGCTTTGATGCAAGCGGAAAGACGAATAATTTCAGGTCTTGTGCCAAGTATTGTCATGACTTTTAGTTTGGACATTCTATACCTCCAAAAAAGTTGTGTCGGGTTTATGCGGGTCAAAGCACTCATTACACCACATAATCGTCACCAAATCGGTATCTCCCAAGTTCTCAATATTATGGGTAAAACCAATTGGAATATCCACAACCTCGATTTTATCGCCTGACACGAAATACTCAATAATATCATCACTTCCGATTTTGCGAAAACGAATAACCCCGTCTCCTGCAACAACGATAAATTTCTCATTCTTTGTGTGATGCCAGTGATTGCCCTTGGTTATCCCTGGCTTAGATACATTGACTGAAAGCTGCCCTCTGTCCAAAGTCCGCAGAATTTCAGTAAAACTGCCGCGATTGTCGGTATTCATTTTAAGAGGATAGGAAAACTGGTTTTCGGGCAAATACGAAAGATATGTGGCATACAGTTTTTTGGTAAAATCATCGGACATATCGGGTATGGCGAGTGTCTTTCGGCTGTCTTTGAACGAGTATAGAAGTTTTGCAATAAGCCCTAAAGAAACGCTATAGGTGATAGGTGTTGTGCAGTAATCGCCTTCCTTGTGCGGATTTCCGCCGAGTGCATTCGAAAACTCCTCACAAATGTCATCTATATACGCCAGATTCAGTAATGTATCGGGGTTGTTTATTGTTATCTCGTTATCATGTATGATATTGTTGCAAAAGGTTGCAATCACACTGTTGTAGTTGGGTCTGCACCACTTGCCGAACAAGTTGGGCAAGCGATACACAAAACAATTCGCCCCGGTGCGGTCGGAATATTCAAACACTAAATCCTCGCCCGCTTTTTTGCTTTTGCCGTAAGGGTTGTCCAATGCGGCTTGAATGGACGATGAAATCAGAACGGGGCAAGTGTTTCCGTGCCGTAAGAGAGCGTTTAATAACTCCGATGAGAACCCAAAATTACCCGCCATAAACTCAGCTTCGTCTTTAGGTCGGTTTATGCCTGCAAGATGAAACACAAATTCACACTCGGCGGTGAACTTGTCAAGCTGATCCGTCGTGCTGTTTATATCATATTCAAAAACCATATGCTCACGTGTTTTGAGGTGTGCAACCAAATTCTTACCCACAAATCCGTTTGCACCTGTAACCAATACTTTCATTAAGCTTTCAACTCGTTTCTTATATAATCTAAAGAAAGAAGTTTTTCCTTCACCTGTTCCTTTGTAAGCAATAAGGTATTTGACGAGTTAAACTCCGCAAGCGTGATACGCTCGACATTGCCGTCCGTGAAGTATTTGTCGTAATTCAGTCCGCGGTTGTCGGCGGGAACTCGGAAGTAATCGCCCATATCGATAGCACTCGCACACTCCTCGTTAGTCAAAAGTGTTTCATACATTTTTTCGCCGTGACGAACGCCAATCACCTTAATCTCCGGTTTTACATCGAACAATTCCGCAGTTGCAGCTGCGAGTGTTTCAATCTCGCAAGCGGGAGCTTTTTGCACCAGTATGTCGCCCGGGCGGGCATTCTCAAAAGCAAATTCAACAAGGTCTACAGCTTCACTGAGGCTCATAATGAATCGCGTCATTCCTGGGACGGTAACGGTCAGCGGTTTGCCGGACTTAATCTGCTCGATGAACAGCGGAATGACCGAACCGCGTGAACACATTACATTGCCGTAGCGTGTACAGCAAATCAGCGTATTGCCTGCCGTACGCGACTTTGCAACCGCAACCTTTTCCATCATCGCCTTGCTTGTCCCCATTGCATTTACGGGATATGCCGCTTTGTCGGTTGATAGGCAGATTACCTTTTGTACCCCCGCCGCAATCGCATTATTCAGCACGTTCTCAGTACCCAATACATTGGTTTTGACCGCTTCAATAGGAAAGAACTCGCACGACGGCACTTGCTTGAGTGCTGCAGCATGGAACACAAAGTCAACACCATACATAGCATTCGCAATGCTTCGTTCATCACGTACATCGCCTATATAAAACTTAACCTTATCGGTGTTATACACCTTTCTCATATCGTCCTGTTTCTTTTCATCTCTTGAAAATATGCGAATTTCTCCAATATCGCCCAGCAAAAATTTCTCTAAAACAGCGTTGCCGAACGACCCGGTTCCACCTGTTATCAGCAATGTTTTATCTTTGAACATAAAACCCGTCCTTTCGCGTATTATTAATAGTATAACACAATATAATGATTTTGGCAAGTCGTAGTTTATTTTACAACTTGCCGGCAGAAAATATAATAAGTTTATGACATCACCCTATGACGAGGCGGGGTAAATTATTGCTCCGCCCCTTATATTACTTAAACCGATTAAAGATTGCACGGCGATATTTAGTTAAAAATATTTTAACGGGTAAAGGCAGCATCCGACTTGCAACCCTTTTAATCAATCCTTTTGCTTTGAAATATTTATCGGCTGTCTTTATATATCCGTTTCTATTCAATGAATCAAATAACTCATATCTGTAATTTGGATTTGGCGTGTGGTGGCAAAGACCATAATTGGAATTTAACTCACCATGACCATCGTATTGTTCAATATGAGCAATATGGTTCAATGATTTAACTATGTTCTCGGCATTGTCCGAATTACTCAGTACCAATGACACACCGCTGTTTTCGTTAAGAATTCCGCCGGTATTGCTGTATGACCAGAAGCCTCCCAACGTAAAATCACTGACACGAGCAGAAGAATTATAGCTACAATTGTAACACTTATCCCTGAAACAGTTTTGTTTGCCGAAAGCAACATAATAGGATACGCAATCACGGTTTTGTATCGTCTTTTGCTTTTCCTTGCCTGCTTTTATATACCTAATCACCGTTGTATGTGATAGTCCGTATTTATGCTTATCTCTGAATTTGAAATCAATAATTTTAATTTTCTTTTTTAATTCAATGGAGTTTATAAAGTCCGAAAACATCCTTGCACTCGGAACTCCCGTGCATACCAAATCGACAGTTATAAGTTTATCATAATCTTTTTCGAGAAAGGATTTAAGCCCGCCGACTTCGCACGGCAAGCCTGAAAACAGTACATGGAAATTGCTTTCCAATTTGTCTTTTATCTCTCTGTATACATTCTTCAAATCTGATTTAACATATTTTGAGTTATGCATATATGTCAAGTCGTCATAATTGTTTGTGAGAATATGCACAGCTTGCAAATCATCATTGTAAACAACGCCACAAACATATCCGCCTTTTTGCAATACATAATCAGCTATGCAGTAAAACGCCCCACCGGAGGTAGATTCCAGCAATACGCCCTCATTTTTAATTTGAAGAGCGTACAGATGCGGATATGGTTTGTCTGACTTTTTAACATGACTAATTTCAGGGCAAACAAAGCCGCACTCGCACTGTCGAGAGTCGCCTTTTTCGGGGTACATAAATCCGTCCATGCCTTGTTTCATCGTCAGATTATTGCCCTTGCAATGCATTACACATGCACCGCAACCCGTGCAATTTGATTTGTCTGATATACAGTTCATCTAAATGCCACCTTTTGTTTCTCAAGCGGCGTTTAGACGACAGTTACCGGTTAAGTAACCAACTCTTCAAAACCCGTTTAACGCTCATCGGCAACATACTGCTAACCCGTCTGAGAAAGAATGTATACATATATTTCCTTTTTCTTATAAAAGAAACCTTATAATTTGTTTCAACAAAAGCATCAAATCCAACACTTTTAACAACGGCAAAAAACTTATCTCTTATTTCATCAGATAAGTTGCGTCGGTTCAGTGTTGATATTATACAAACCGTCTCTTCTCTTCTCTTCTCTTCTCCACTAATCTCTTCTTTTACAACATTAAAAACACGTTGTGCTTTTTTGGTATTTAATGTGATTACGGAAACACCCGATTTCCAATTTGGGAATCGGAATACATTTTTTAAACCATAGTCGCCGATAGTAAAATCAGTTGCTCTGTCTTTCGATGAAAATGCACACCTATTGCAGGATGACTTAATGTTCTTTCTATTTGCGAAATTAGAACCGAATACATTCAAATAATTATAGTCGGTGTATGACTTGCCGTTTTGAAATTCCACCTTAAAGTTCGGCTGTAAAAAGTTCTTTCTTTTCTTTCTGAAATAAGCCGTTTTTGCTTTGCTGCCGTATTTTGTTTCTAAAAACCTTATATATGCATTGAACAGTCGTGTGGAACCAACACCATGGCACAGAAAATCAACGGCGAGTAGATTGTCATAATCCTTGCCTAAATAGTTAGATAGTGCGGCATTTTGGCAAGGCGTGCCGGAAAACAAGACAAATATTCCTTTTGCCAAATCATTCTTAACAGACTTATATATCCCCGCTAAATTACTTCCAATGTACTTGCTCCCTCTCATTGGTGAAATACCGCTGATGTTATCGGTGCTTGCATGAACGCAATTTAGGTTATCGTCAAACTGTGCACCATAAACTACGCCGCCTTTATCTAAAGCATATTTGGCAATTACAGTGAACATACCGCCAGACGAACTTTCGGCAAGAATCGTCTTATCTTTAGCAGATGCGGAAAGTATTCTCTTTATCGGATTCATTCGGGGCAAAACCAAAGAAGGGCAGACTTTTCTGCATTTCATACAGTTTATGCAAATTGACTCATCAATTTCAGACACCAAAAATCCGTCATCGTCAAGTGCAATTGAAACACATCCTTTCGGACATATATCAACACACGCACCGCAACCTGTGCATTTTTGTTTTTCTGTTATGCAGTTCATTTATAACACCTCATCAGTTATCAAGAGCATCTTTCAAATACTCAATATCTTCTTTTCGCTTTGTTGCCAGTTTTTCACTGCAAATTCGGAAGTCGATGTTTTGCAGCACATCATCGGGGAAATCCTCTTTTGATGCAATTAGTCGTTCATTTAGGTCAACCATATTCAATATGCTGAATATGCGCGAATTCATATTATTCTTATCACCGCTATTGTTGCGTAAAAGCGAATAGAATTTTGTTTCCGTATTAATTGAAAAAGCAGTAGCATGGAACGAATCGGTTATAACCAATTCGGCGTTGCTTATCAATGATACAAACTCAGCCGGTCCTGCATTTTCAACTTGATTGTATTTTTTATTTCTCATAAAATCCGTGTAAGAAACGGTATACACAGGCAAGCCCGTTTTGCCGGCGACATATTCTACAAACTCTCTTGTAAGCACATTTTCGCCGAAGATATAACAAAAGATATACGGCTTGTCGATTAGTCTTTTGGATGCAATCTTTGCCCATTCTTTTTTGTCAAGCAGCAATGTTGGGTCAAGAACGTGTCTGACGGGCTTATCCGTTACGGTTTCCAAGATCTTTTTACCCTCTGCTTCACGAACCGATAGGTAATCCATATTGTTAACTAATCTTTTAAGCTCGGGCAGGCGGTCGGAAGGATATTCAGATATTCCGATACTTGGAGCATATGCAATCTTCTTTGCATCTGCCGCAAAGTCCATAAAGTACACAGAATAGTCATTCTTGTTAAATAAATGCGGATTCCATATTTGGTCGCTACCGCATACCAAAATATCATATTTAGGCGGATTATCGAATATATCTTTTGCAGAGAACCATATTTTTTCGCTGAAATTCAAGTAATTCTTTCTGAATTTGTTAAAGGCTTTTATGCAAGAATAGGTTGCACCTTTACCTCTGCCCATTTTGTGAAGCAGTATAGGCACTAACGGAATACTTTTAATAATATATTTAGTCATAGAATTATCGTATGCTCTAACGCCTTGATAACGCACAATTTCGAGAGTGTATCCTAAATTTTTAATTGCTTTTGACAAAGCATACGCTTGCAGACACGCTCCGTAATTGTTAATATAACAAGTCATCAGCCCAACTTTTTTCATTTTTGACCCACCTTTTTAATTGTTTTCTCGACTGCTTCAACCAGCTCTGCTCGGTCACTTTTACGCAAAATAACAAACAAATTCAATATATATCCAATAACGGCAAATAC
>JAISHX010000120.1 GCA_031262335.1 Clostridiales bacterium | reverse complement strand
TGTATCATCTTCCGAAAAACTTTCATATATTGTTTTCATTAGAAATAACTTATCACAGGTACTGCCACGACCGAAAGTATGAGGAGAACAGCAACGACACCTGCGGCAACTCTTTTAAGCAACTGGCGTCTTTGCCTTTTTTCGCTGTGGTATTTCATTGTATTCAAACCCCTTTCGTCCACAAGAATATAACCATTATAACACACAAACAATTTTTTACAAGGAAAATTTCTTTGAATGCTATTGATACCCACATCATCTTGTTGTAATATATGAGTATACCAATATTAACAGGAGGATTCTTATGCCAATTCATATGTATATCATTATAGGTGCTATTACTACACTTATATACATCGGATTTTCCAAAATCAGGAAAAACAATTCTGATGAGGAAAAAAAATAAATTAATACTCATCCACTATTGTATTCAATGGTTGGTTGGAAGTAAAAACTATCGTGCCAATCTCTTTTGACACGTTAACAATAAGGGGCTGATTTTGTGGGCGTCGCGTCCGAAGAAAAGCTGAGTCTTTTAAAAGCACAGTTAGTAAATGATTACTTTATTTTTGACGCTGTGTTCAGCGATGAAACGGAACGGTTTGTTTCACCTCCGGAACCAACTGTCGGAGATAAAGTACGCATCATGTTACGCACCGCAGTAAACAGTGGCGCAAGCGTTTACATAATATTGAACGGAAAAAAAGAGACGATGGTTTTATCGCACTCTGACAATCTTTTCGACTATTATGAATTTTACACTGTTGCTGATGAAAAAATGGTTTATTCATTTTTAATACAGCATTGCGAGCAGTTGTTCTGCTACAACAAAAAAGGCATAACCGAAGGGTCTGTTCCTGACCCTGAATTTAACTTTACCGTTATTCCGGATTTTAAGTCACCTGATTGGGCAAAAGGCGCAATTTTTTATCAAATATGGGTTGACCGCTTTAAAAACGGTGATGAATCAAACGATGTCGTAAACAACGAATACACTTATCTTGGCAATGCGGCAAAAAAAGTTAAATGGACTACACCTGTTGCCAATGTTGATATTGCAAACTTTTACGGCGGCGACTTACAGGGCGTTATTGATAAACTCGGTTATATAAAAAGCCTTGGTGTTGAAGTGATTTATCTGTCGCCTATTTTTGTTTCGCCAAGCACTCATAAATACGACATTCAGGATTATGATTATATTGACCCGCATTTTGGTGTAATCGTTAAAGACGGCGGTCAGGCTCTGAAATTTGAAAAATTCCATAACCGTTTTGCCTCAATGTACATTACCCGTACAACAAAAAAGGAAAATCTTGAAGCGGGCAACGCACTATTCGCAAAACTTATCGAGCTTGCTCACAATGTCGGTATACGCGTTATTATTGACGGGGTTTTTAACCATTGCGGAGCTTTCCATAAATGGCTCGACCGTGAAAATTTTTATAACACAAGCGGTTATCCTGTCGGAGCATATCGTGACGAAAACAGCGTTTACCACAATTACTTCCGCTGGTACGATAATGAATGGCCTAACAATGAGTGCTATGACTGTTGGTGGGGACATGAAAATCACCCCAAACTTTATTATGAAGGCTCCAAAGACCTTTATAACTATATTCTTGATATAGGAAAGAAATGGGTTTCTCCGCCTTATAACGCCGACGGCTGGCGGCTTGATGTTGCCGCCGATTTGGGCTATACTCCGGAGGTAAACCATAAATTTTGGCAGGATTTCCGCAAAGCAGTAAAAGAAGCAAACCCTGACGCGCTTATTCTCGCCGAACATTACGGCGACCCATCCTCGTGGCTTGACGGCAAACAATGGGATGGTGTTATGAACTACGATGCTTTCATGGAACCGATAACATGGTTTCTTACAGGAATGGAAAAACACAGCGAAGAGTTTCGCGGTGATTTATTGATGAACGCGTCCGCGTTTGAATATTCAATGCGCCGCTTCGGAGCAAAGCTCCCCTACCCTTCGCTTATGGTTGCAATGAACGAACTTTCCAACCATGACCATTCCCGCTTTTTAACGCGCACAAATATGACAGCCGGCAGACTTGCGAATTTAGGTTCCGAAAGAGCTTCAATCGGTATTAACATGGGTATTATGTTTGAAGCGGTTGTTTTTCAGATGTGCTGGCCGGGCGCACCGACAATTTATTATGGTGATGAGGCAGGACTTGTAGGTTGGACAGACCCCGACAACCGACGCCCTTACCCGTGGGGTAAAGAAAACAAACGTCTGATTGAATTTCATAAAAAATTAGTAAAAATAAGAAACGATTTTCCCGCTTTGAGAACAGGCTCTCTGGAATATTTGTATCTCACTAACGGAATCATAAGTTTTGCACGCTGGACAGATTCATTCCATGCGGCGTGCGTTTTGAACAATTCTTCTATGCCGAAAGAAATAAAACTTCAGGTTTGGAAAATGGGTCTTTTGTCCGGAAAAATGAAAGTGCTTATTCAGACAGATTCCGAAGATTTTTACGAAATGCACAATGAAATACCTGTTGAAGGCGGATATGTTTATTTGCGTATGCTGCCGTATTCATCCATGATTTTGGCTTGCTCCGTAGAAGAAAAATAAAAAAAGGGTGCGGGAAACCTCACCTTTTTTATTTTCTTGACTATTGAGAAAAAGAGTTGTATAATAAACGAAAATCGAACGGAGGGGTTATATGTCGAATACCGCCTATCTGGTGTTAGAAAACGGAAAAATGTTCCGAGGCAAAAGTTTCGGAGCCTCTTTGGATAACCCTGTGGTCGGGGAAGTTGTGTTTGCCACGGGCATGACAGGTTATTTAGAAACAATTACAGATAAAAGTTATTTTGGTCAGATTGTTGTTCAAACTTTTCCTTTAATCGGAAATTACGGAGTTATTGAGTCCGACCTTGAGTCCGACACAATAACCCCAAAAGCTTATATTGTTCGTTCAGTATGCGCTAATCCCTCAAACTTCAGGAGTCAGGGGACTTTAGACGCTTTTTTAAAGTCACGAGGTGTAGCCGGACTTTTTGACATTGATACGCGTTCTTTAACAAAAACAATCCGCGAAAGCGGTGTCATGAACGGCTTTATTACGGCAAAACCGGATGATGTTGATTTTGCCGTACTCAAAAATTACAAAATAAAAGATGCGGTTAAAACTACAACATGCCGCGAAATATTCCATGAAACGACAACTATGTCCCCGTCTGCACCGCGTATTGTTTTAATGGATTACGGAACAAAATCCAACATTTACCGCGAACTCGTAGCGCGTAAATGTGATGTGTTTATATGTCCTGCCGATACTCCGTTTGAACAAATTATGTCACTTTCACCAAACGGAATAATGCTGTCAAACGGACCGGGCGACCCTGAGGACAATCCTACCGAAATTGCAACGATTAAAAAATTATTTGAAGCTAAAATTCCTATGTTTGGAATTTGTCTTGGACACCAACTTATGGCTCTTGCCGCCGGCTTTAAGACCGAAAAAATGAAATACGGACACAGAGGAGCAAATCAATCAGTAAAAAATCTAAAAACAGGGCAGGTATTCATCACTAGCCAAAACCACGGATACGCAGTTGTTAATGACAGCATTAACAAGCGCATCGGCAGTCCGTTATTTATCAACGTCAACGATGGCACTAACGAAGGTATCGAATATAAACTGTTCCCTGCTTTTTCTTCTCAGTTTCATCCGGAAGCAGCCGCCGGTCCGCGTGACGCTGCTTTCCTTTTTGATATATTTATAGAAGGAGTTGCCGCATCATGCCGTTGAATAAAAACATAAAAAGAGTGTTGGTAATCGGCTCCGGTCCGATAGTTATAGGACAGGCGGCGGAATTTGACTACGCCGGAACACAGGCGTGTCGTGCTTTGAGAGAAGACGGCATAGAAATAGTTCTGATTAACTCAAACCCTGCTACAATTATGACAGATAATGCAATGGCAGATGCAATCTATATTGAGCCTTTGACGCTTACAACAATAAAAAGAATTATTGAAAAAGAACATCCCGACAGTATTTTAAGCGGTTTGGGAGGTCAAACGGGACTTACCCTTTGTATGCAGCTTGCAAAAGACGGCTTTTTGGAGCGTCACGGAGTTCGGCTGTTAGGCTCATCTCCGGAAACTATTGACAAAGCGGAAGACAGGCTTATTTTCAAACGTACAATGGAAAAAATAAACCAGCCTGTTATTCCGTCGGAAATTGCAACAGATGTTGAAACCGCTCTGTCATTTGCAGAAAAAACAGGCTATCCTCTTGTTATTCGTCCTGCTTTTACGCTTGGCGGAACAGGCGGCGGCATTGTTTATAATGAAAAAGAACTCCGCGAAATAGTCACAGTCGGACTTTCACTTTCTCCGATTGGACAAGTTTTAGTAGAAAAAAGCGTTGCGGGCTGGAAAGAAATCGAATTTGAAGTCATGCGTGACAGCAAAGGCAACGCAATTACTGTTTGTTCGATGGAAAATTTTGACCCTGTAGGGATTCATACAGGCGACAGTATTGTTATTGCACCTGCCGTTACTTTATCGGATAAAGAATATCAGATGCTACGCACGGCATCTATTAACATTATTCAGGAGCTTGGCGTTGAAGGCGGCTGCAACTGCCAGTTTGCTCTCTGTCCCGATTCTTTTGAATACGCCGTAATTGAAGTTAATCCGCGTGTTTCACGTTCGTCAGCTTTGGCGTCAAAAGCAACAGGTTATCCGATTGCAAAAGTAGCCACGAAAATAGCATTAGGGTATTCGCTGGACGAGATTATAAACGCTGTCACAGGACATACTTATGCCGCTTTTGAGCCTACTCTTGATTATGTTGCGGTAAAATTCCCGAAATGGCCGTTTGACAAGTTTGTTTACGCAAAACGCGAACTCGGTACTCAAATGAAAGCAACAGGCGAAGTAATGAGTATAGCCGATAATTTTGAACAAGCGTTAATGAAAGCCGTCCGCGGAGCAGAAATCGGAACAGAAACTCTTTCACATTCTAAATTTGCGGCAATGTCTGATGAGGAAATAAACAAAAACCTCGATTTTGTTTCCGATGAAAGAGTTTTTGTGTTGTACGAGGCAATCAGCAGAGGATTCTCTGTTGACTTAATATTTGAAAAAACGAAAGTAGACCGCTGGTTTTTATATAAACTTAAAAATATATCCGAAACGGAGCAAAAATTAACACAGCAGCAATTTTCGCAAGAATTGTATATTGAGGCGAAAAAGTTTGGTTTTACAGACAAAACCGTAAAAAAACTTACGAATGCAGAGTTTGAACCGTTTGCGCCTGTTTATAAAATGGTTGACACTTGCGGAGGTGAATTTGAGGCAAAAACACCGTACTTTTATGCCGTTTTTGCCGAACAATCCGCCGGTGCTGAAAATGAAGCCGCCGAATGGGCTGCAAAAAGTACGCGCAGAAAAATTATTGTTATCGGTTCCGGTCCGATAAGAATCGGGCAGGGAATCGAATTTGATTATGCAAGTGTTCACGCTGTATGGGCTTTGCGTGAGCGTGGTTTTGATGTTATTGTCATTAACAATAATCCAGAAACAGTTTCAACCGACTTCGACACAGCCGACAGACTTTACTTTGAGCCGCTTAATATTGAAGATGTCATGCACGTTATAGACCTTGAAAAACCTGAAGGGGTTATGGTAGCGTTCGGCGGTGGTACGGCAATTAAGCTGACCGGTGAATTATCGCGGCGGGGTGTAAAAATTATAGGCACTTCTGCCGACGCGATTGACATTTGTGAAGACCGCGAACGCTTTGACAAACTGCTTGAAACATTAAAAATCAAACGTCCGGAAGGTCTTGGCGTTACATCATTGGAAGAAGCTATGTGTGCCGCCGAAAAGTTAGGTTTCCCTGTTCTGATGCGTCCGTCTTATGTTATCGGCGGTCAGAATATGATTATAGCGTTCGATAAAACAGATGTTGAGGAATATATGGAAATTATATTCCGTCAAAAACAAGACAATCCCGTCCTTATTGACAAATATATGTCCGGACGTGAAATTGAAGTTGACGCTATTTGTGACGGTAAGGACATTCTTATTCCGGGTATTATGGAACACATAGAACGGACAGGTATTCACTCCGGCGACAGCATTGCGATGTATCCGCCCGCGAATATTGACGATGACGCAGCCAAAAAGATTTTTTCCACAACAAAAAAACTTTGTACAAGTCTGAAAGTTAAAGGACTTGTAAATTTACAGTATGTGCTTGTTCCGGAAACCAATGCCGACGGTGAAACAGAAAACGAGCTTTATGTTATTGAAGTAAATCCGCGTGCGTCACGCACAGTACCGTATATAAGCAAAGTCACGGGCATAAATATGTGCGAACTTGCAACGCGTGCAAGTCTTGGCGAAACTTTGAAAGAAATCGGCGTTGCGGCGGGAATTGCAAAACTTTCGCCGTATACAGCAGTAAAAGTACCTGTTTTTTCGTTTGAAAAACTAACTGATGTTGATACGCATCTCGGACCCGAAATGAAATCAACAGGCGAAGTGCTTGGTATCGGCAAAGACCTTAAAGAAGCACTATATAAAGGGCTGCTTGCCGCAAATTATAAAATACGCAAAGGCGGCGGCGTGTTTATTACTGTGCGTGACTCCGACAAGCACGAAGTCTATGACGTGGCAAAAAAATTCCGTAACTTGGGTTTTACAATTTATTCAACAAAAGGCACAGCCGAAACTTTGCGCTGGGCGGGAATAAAGGCAGAAATTGTGAATAAAATCTATGACAACCCTTCTGACAACTCAATGACGCTGCTTGAAAGCGGTCGTGTGAATTATATTATCTCGACTTCGACACGCGGCAGAAATCCTGCTCAGGACAGCGTAAAAATCAGAAGAAAAGCATGTTTACTCGGTATTCCGTGCCTGACAAGCCTTGACACCGCAACGGCTCTTGCTGACAGTATTGAAAGCGGTTACAGCGAAATAAATACAGAGTTGGTCGACATCAATGAAATGAGGAAAGAGCATATGAAAATTAAATTTACAAAAATGCAGTCTTGCGGTAACGATTATATTTATATCAACTGCTTTGAGCAACGTATAGATTCTCCGGAATCACTTTCAATCAAATTTTCCGACAGACGCTTTGGCATAGGCGGCGACGGAATAATACTTGTTTGTCCGTCCGAAGTTGCCGACGCAAAAATGCGTATGTTCAATCTTGACGGCAGCGAAGGCAAAATGTGCGGTAACGGCATACGCTGTGTTGCAAAATTTCTCTATGATTACAACATTGTTCGCAAACAAGAAATGACAATCGAAACATTAAGCGGAATAAAAACTGTGCGCGTTATAACACGCAACAATGAAGTTGCGCAAGTGACCGTTGACATGGGCGACATTGAACTTAAACCCGAAAATATTCCGACAACACTTAAAGGCGAACGTATCGTCAATGAAACGGTTTATATAAACGGCAAAGAATATGCAATTACCTGTGTTTCTATGGGAAATCCGCATTGCGTTGTATTTGTCGATGACGTTGATTCGCTTGATTTGGAACAAATAGGACCTGAATTTGAATTTTCTCCGCTTTTCCCGGACAGAATTAATGCCGAATTTATTCAAGTCCGTGACAAAAAAACGCTGAAAATGCGCGTATGGGAACGCGGTAGCGGTGAAACACTTGCTTGCGGAACAGGCGCGTGTGCAAGTGTTGTTGCGGCAACCCTGAACGGCTTTGTTGACGAAGGAGAAAAAATCCGTGTTGAACTGCGCGGCGGCGACCTTGAAATAACATACAGGGACGGACGCGTTACTATGGAAGGCGACTGTCAAAAAGTATTTGAGGGGGTAGTATTGGCTTGAACGAGCTGGTTTTGGTCCTTGACTTCGGGGGACAATACAAAGAACTCATTGCAAGACGCGTCCGCAACTGCGGTGTTTATTCCGAAATCAAAAGCGGCGCAATTTCCGCGCCGGAAATAGCGGCTCTCAGCCCGATTGGCATAATCCTTACCGGCGGTCCGAACAGCGTTTACGACAAAACTGCCATGAAATGCGACCCGGTGATTTTTAATTTAGGGATTCCTGTTTTGGGAATCTGTTACGGCATGCAGCTTATGTGCCACATGCTTGGCGGCATTGTCGAAAAAGCACCCGTAAGTGAATACGGAAAAGTTGAGGCCGACCTTTCTGATATGTCGCCGCTTTATTCAAACCTTCCGCGGCATATTAACGTGCTTATGAGCCATTCAGACCGCGTGTCCAAATTGCCGAAAGGATTTGTGACAACCGCAATAACAAACGACTGCGTGAACGCCGCTTGTGAAAACAGCAATCGTAACTTGTACGGAGTTCAGTTTCACCCCGAAACCGAGCTGACCGACGAAGGCATTAACATTATTAAAAATTTCTTAATAAACATATGCGGCGCAAAAAGAGATTATCATCTTGATGATTATGTAAACAATCAAATTCGTTTGGTTCGTGAAACAGTCGGAACAGGCAGTGTTCTTCTCGCGCTTTCAGGCGGCGTTGATTCTTCTGTCTGCGCGGCTCTTCTGTCGCGTGCGTTGGGCAATAAACTCACTTGTGTTTATGTTGACCATGGCTTTATGCGGCTTAATGAAAGTGAACAAATTGAAGCGGTATTTTCTTCAATGAATCTTAATTTTATAAGAGTTAATGCCGCCGAACGCTTTCTTGCAAAAATAAAAGGCGTCATCGACCCCGAAAAAAAGCGCAAAATAATCGGGGCGGAATTTGCCGCTGTTTTTGAGGAAGAATCAAAAAAGCTTGAAAACGCGGATTTTCTTGCGCAAGGTACAATTTATCCCGACATAATCGAGTCCGGAAGAGGCACAAACGCCGACATAATAAAAAGCCACCACAATGTTGGCGGACTTCCCAAAAGACTTTCATTTAAAGGATTGATTGAACCTCTTTCCGGACTTTTTAAGGATGAAGTTCGCGTTATAGGCGAAAAATTAGGTTTACCGAAAACACTTGTCGAACGTCCGCCTTTTCCGGGACCCGGACTTGCAATACGCATTATCGGAGAAGTAACACAGTCAAAGCTTGATATTCTAAAACAGGCGGACGCTATATTCTGTGATGAAATAGAACGCGCCAAAAAAGGCAGACCTCAGCAATATTTTGCTGTCTTTACAGATACACGTTCCGTTGGCATTAAAGGCGACTCGCGTTCTTATGATAATGTTATTGCTCTCCGCGCAGTCATGACGACGGACTTCATGACTTGCGAATATGCCCCAATCCGCCACGAACTGCTCGGACGTGTTTCCTCAAGAATAACAAACGAAATACGCGCCGTCAGCCGCGTTGTGTATGATATAACAAGCAAACCTCC
>JAISHX010000108.1 GCA_031262335.1 Clostridiales bacterium | reverse complement strand
GCAAGATTATTCAGAGCGTCGGCAAGTACGCTTACCGAACCGCTTACAATCGCTGATGCAAGTTTCCCTATAAATAAAATAATATTAAGAAAAATTCCGGTAATACCGCAAAGCGTACCGTATATGCGCCGTGAATCGGCATCTTTTGTATTGTTTTTGATAAAAATTTTAGCAAGAAATGTTATCATAAAATAACCCCATTTCAAAAGTTGTATATACCTGTATAATAAAATTATATCATAAAATTTCTTATAAATCAACTTATATTTCGGAAAACATTCATTATAGTTATTAATTTTTAAGTTAACTCAAGATAACATTATATTCAGATTTGTAAAAAGTCAAAACTAATTTCGGGTTTTTTTTCTTTGATTTAAGTATAATTTTTCATACAACGACAGCTGACAACATACTGTCAAAATATTTGTGGAGGAAAAACATGGCAGAAAACAGTAATAGCTCCGGTAAATCTAATTCGGCAATTGACCCTATAAAGGGGATGCAAGATTTCTTTGAATCTTTGCAAGGTGATAAGAAAAACGAAAACAACGAGCCAATTCCTATCAACCCTATTGACGGGATGATTAATCTTGGAATTGACTTTTTACAGGGAGCCAAGGAAAAAGAAAAACAAGTTATAAACAATCTTAAAGACGGCGCACAACAACTTACAGAGTCATTTACTCAGAATGCGCAGCAAATTATGAACGTTGTTTCCGACTTTGTCCCGTTAATGAAACCGCCTGTCGAGGACGGCGTTTACTTCATATCTCCGGCAAACAACGCCGGACTTGCCTTTGATGTTAACGGCTATTCAAAAGACGACAACGCTAATCTTATGGTTTATGGAAAGAAATCAGCAAATGCTTCTGATAACGGCAACCAGACTTTTAACATTAAATTGCAGAAAAACGGCAGCTACCAAATAATAGCCTGTCAAAGCAACAAAGCATTGACACATAAACAAGGCGACTCAACATTGCGGCAATATTCTTTTAACTCTGACGCATCGCAAGATTGGTTTATTGAAATGACAGGCATAGAACAGTTTGCAATAAAGAACGCTGCAAGCGGTTTATATTTAACAGTAAACAGGGATGCGGCACCGAATCAAAGTATAAAACTTGACAATTTCGGAACAGAAGCTCAAATATTCAAGTTTATTCGTCTTGAAGAGTCAAAAGCCCCTGTTGAAAACGGTGTCTACTTTATCTCGCCTGCAAACAATGCGGCTCAAGCCTTTGACGTTCACAGTTATTCATCAAATGACAACGCGGCACTTATCGTATATGGGAAAAAATCAGCATCGGCGTCGGATAACGGCAACCAAACTTTCAATTTCCAATTGCAAAGCAATGGAAGTTACAGGATTGTCGCACGTCACAGCAACAAAGCGTTTACTCAATTAAAAGGTGACTCAACACTCAGGCAATGGTCAACAAAGTCGGATTCCTCACAAGAATGGATTATTGAGCCGGCAAACAACGGAAGTTTCAAAATAAAAAATGCGGCAACCGGAGGATACATGACAGTAAACGAAAAAGCGGTACCGTATGATGAAGTAAAGCTTATAACCGCCGTAAAAGGTGTACAGGAATTTAAACTTATCCGCATCTAATTTAAAGGAGGAATTTTAAAATGCCCGATGAAAACAACGCCCAAGAATTATTGGACAACGACTCTACTGCGGAACAAAACAAAAGTAGTATTGCCGAGCTTTTGGATATGTCAACCGCCAGTATTATGGAATTGCTGTACAACAATATTAACGCACTTTTTGGAGCCGGAAATCAACTTTTTGTTATGGAATTTCCGACACGTTCACTCTCTCTTAAAAGCTATGAGTATACAATCAATGATTGCTACAGCACACTTACAAAGCCTTATCCTGTTGCAGAAAATGAATTTATGCTTTCAGAGCAAATGTTTGATATTAGTCCGATTGTTCAAGGGTCAAACGGAGAAAAATTGTCAACAGTATATTCTACTGTTCTTAACAACTTTGTTCCGAAACTTGAAACACTTGACGCGTTTATCAAAGACCAAGCGTCTTTGCGTAAATGGCTGACAGAAGACGTTACAGACGAAGTTGACGGCGTTGAACAGACAATGTCGCGTATGGCAATGGCAAAATTGCTGTATGGTCAATATCTTGACAAAAGAAACGAATGGTATTCTGAAAAAGAAGAAAAATATGACATTTATAAGTCACAGGACAAGTTGGACGAGTATACAAAGTGGCTCTCAAGCGAAGGTCTTGTGCATGAAGAACAACTCAATAATTTCTACAATGATGCTATCGTTCGCGGACATTATCATGAAGTTTTGACTTTGTTAGGTTTCCTTAATGTTTCTTCGCCGTCTGAAGTTCTTGAATCTACAAAGCAGAAAATGCGTTCAAGCTTACGCCGTTCAATGGATGGCTCCAGCGATGTTTATCCGGTGCAATTTATGCCGGCAGATTGGTTTAAGTCATTAAAACCAAACCTTCAACCAAAAGACCTTACTGTTGCCACTGACAGACTTCTTGTTGAATACAATAATAAACGTGACAGACTGCGTACATTAAAACGCGAGCTTGCAGAACTTAGCCTTAACGAACTTTCTCCGGCTGAAAAAGAAAGAATTGAAAGGGAACTTGAGCAAGCTGAATCCGCCGTATCACAAAGCGAAATGAACATGGTGAATCAGTACGGCGAAGGGGCGGTTTCGGTAGTTAAGAGCGTTATCAAAATATATGAACAATATGCCAATCCTGCTACTGCTGCCGAAACAGCTATTGCGGAAGCAAGAACTGCCGTTGATAACAACACTGCAACAAAAGACCAAACACGTCTTGTTTCAATGATTGGCGATATAGCAGGTAATGTTGTATCCGGAATCACAAATCTTTACGCCGCTCAACAAGAAAATATTGCAAAAATTACGCATTTGAGTGAAGCAAGACTTGCGTTTGCAAGCTCAAAAGTACGCGATATGCGTGCTCAAAGATTGCGCCTTGAAGAACAAATTGAATCTGTTCAGGCAGATATTGATTATCTCGCTCCGCTTGTGACAAGTACAATTTCGGCAAGCATGCAAGGCGAAAAGCCCGGCGAAGCTCTCTTACCTGCCGAAAACGAGTCCGACGGCGAAGACAACTTCACCGAAATCATTATTTCAAAAGAAAAAGAAAGCCAAGCGACATCAAACCAGCAAACATCATCAACACAAAGCAGCAGCTGGGGTGTTTCAGTCTTAATAGGTTCTGCCGGCGGTAGCAAGAGTACCTCTGAAGGAACTAACACCAATGGCGAAAGCAAACTTAAAAATTCGATGCAAATTGGTCTTCGTGTAAAGAAAGTTTCTATTGAGAGAGGCGGATGGTTCAATCCGA
>JAISHX010000103.1 GCA_031262335.1 Clostridiales bacterium | reverse complement strand
TCTATTACAGAGTCTGTTCTTGCAAAATAAACGAACTCAAAGACGCACATTCCGGCTCTTGAGTCTTTTGGAGAAAGAAAAACTTCAGAATATATTTCTTTTCCTTCGCGAATGACGACAATTTCGCCCGGGGCAATATTTCGTTTAAAGTTAAATCCGCTACATTCCGCACCGCAAGATTCGCTTGCAACACACATTCCAAATTCATTTTCGCCGATGCAAAGAGGACGATAACCATGAGCATCTCTTACGGCAATCAGTTTTCCGTCTCCGGTCAAAACAACAAGACAAAATGCGCCTTCAAGCATTGCGGCGGCTCGTTTAACGCTTTGAACAGGGTCGCCTGTTGTAACACAAAAATATCCGATAAGAGATGACACGACTTCGGAATCGCTTGTTGCGGAAAAGTTTACACCGCGTCCTGTAAGTTGTTCGCGCAACTCTTTTGCATTTGTTACATTTCCGTTATGGGCGGCGGCAATGCGTCCTGTAAGATATTCGGCGACAAACGGCTGAACATTGGCACAGACATCAGACCCTGTTGTCGAATATCTTACATGCCCTATTGCTATATGGGCTTTTGGAAGCTTGTCTATCTCGTCAAAAACTTCACTTACGAGTCCAAGACCTTTGTGGTACAAAAGTTTTCCGTCTGGTGAAAGAACGGCAATTCCCGCGCCTTCTTGCCCTCGGTGCTGCATTGAGAGAAGCGCGTTGTACGTTATGCCGCCGGCTTCGTTTATGCTTGTACTTATACCGAAAACGGCGCAATGTTCAACCGGACGTTCAATATTCATAAGTTTTTAATATCCTTTCCGCGACGACGCGCTTGCTGACACGCCCGTCCATAGCTTCTTTCTCTATATACTTGTGAGCTTGCGGTTCAGACATTGCCAAATACTGAATCAGAGTAAGTTTCGCTCTGTTTATTATTTTAATGTCTTCAATTCTGCTCTCAAGCCGTTCCTTTTCTTGCCGAACTATTTTAATTTTGTTTCTGAAAGCACGCGCAGAAACCAAGATATTTTTAAGAAGTTTAACACTGATAGGTTTTTGAAGAACAACCGCGCCAAATTCGGCAACATGTTCTGAAATTTCGGCAAACATTTCTTCCCCTGAGAGAAGGATAACTAAAATATCAGAAGATGAAAGAGCTTTTGCAAGCCCGGCTCCTTCATCTTCAGGGGCATTTATAATGCAGTAGTCAAAGCTTTGCTCTTTCACAAATTTAAGAGTCTTTTCACTTGTTTCTTCACAGTGGCAGTCACAGTCTGTATTTTGCAGGAGTTCCCTCAAAGCTGTCTGTCCTGCTCCGCCTTTGCAAAATAAAATTGCTTTCTCACGTTTCATACGCTATTCAACTGTGACACTTTTTGCAAGATTTCGCGGTTTATCTATATCACAGCCTTTGTTTGCGGCAATATAATAAGCAAACAACTGAAGCTGTATAACAGAGAGAGAAGGTGAAAACAACTCATTTATATCAGGAACATTTGCAACAGAAACGTGTTCGCTTTCTGTTGCCTCGCCGCCCTCGCATTGAATATACAACACTTTTGCGCCGCGAGTAATGACCTGTTCGACGTTGCTCCAAGTTTTGCTGAAAAGCCGTTTGCAGCAACCTATTGCGACAACAGTTGTATTTTCTTCAATAAGAGCGATTGTGCCGTGTTTAAGTTCTCCGCCGGCATAAGCCTCTGAATGTATATATGCTAATTCCTTTAATTTTAAAGAACCTTCCATAGATATTGCGTAATCAATATTTCTGCCGATAAAGAAAATACTCTTACTGTTGAAACATTTTGCCGCGTATTGTTTTATTACATCTGAATTTTCAATTATCGAAGTGATTTTATCGGGAATTGCAGAAATTTCGCTATAATAATCCTGTTCTTCGGAATCGTTGATTTTGCCGAGGCTTTTTGCAAACCTGATGCAGAAAATATAAAGTGAAATAAGTTGAGTAGAAAAAGCTTTTGTTGAGGCAACGGCAATTTCGGGACCAGCCGCTGTATAAATATTATAATGAGTTTCTTTTGCTATTGTACTTCCGACAGCGTTTACAATCGAAAAGGTTACTGCCCCGCGTGCTTTTGCTTCTCTCATTGCGGCAATTGTGTCGGCAGTTTCTCCGGATTGGCTTATCAAAATCACGAGAGTTTTTTCATCTACAATAGGGTCAGAATAGCGAAATTCGCTTGCAAGAACAACTTCAACAGGCATACGGCAAATTTTTTCAAAGATATATTTTACAACAGAACCGCTGTAACAAGCAGTGCCGCACGCGGTAATAATAATTTTATTAAAAGATGCTGTTTTTTCACATAATTTATCCAAAACATCTTTATTCATGCCGTTCATCAAAGAGCCTATAGTTTCTTTTACAACTTTCGGCTGTTCATGGATTTCTTTAAGCATGAAATGCTCATATCCGCCTTTTTCAGCGCTGTCAAAACTCCACTCGATTGTTTCAGGCCATTTGCTTACTACTTCGCGGTTAATGTTTTGGAATGAAACTCCGTGCCGCGTAACGGTTGCAATTTCTTTATCGTTGAGATGATAAATCGTGCGTGTATGTTTCAGTACAGCGGGAACATCGGACGCAATAAATCCGGAGCCGTCAAAACCGCCTATAATAAGAGGGTTTTCTTTTTTTACGGCAATAATTTTGTCCGGCTCGTCTTTGCACATTATGCCCAAAGCATAAGAGCCTTCAAGCTGGTTAACTGTTTTTATTACGGCTTCAATCAAGTCGCCTTTATAATAATATTCCATAAGCTGGGCAACTACTTCGCTGTCTGTTTCTGTGACACATTCAATACCGCGCCGTGAAAGTTTTGCACGCAACTCTTTATAATTTTCGATAATGCCGTTATGAACAACGGCTATTTTACTTTGTTTTCCCAAGTGCGGGTGGGAATTAAGGTCTGAAGGTTCACCGTGGGTTGCCCAACGCGTGTGACCTATTCCGACAGTTCCGTTTACGGGGTGGTTCTTCAGTTCTTCTTCAAGATTCGCAATTCTGCCTTTTTGTTTAACGACAGTAAAATTTTCACCGTCGCAGACAGCAACCCCCGCCGAATCATACCCTCTGTATTCAAGTCTTTTAAGACCCTCAATTATATAAGGCGTTGCATTGTCGCTGCCGATATAACCTATTATTCCACACATGAGCATACCTCCTTGATAAGATAAAGACAAGACCTAAAGATAAAACCTAAAGATAAGACCTTGGAGGCTTTCAAGCTCCGCGCTCAAAACGTGTGCCTTTGGGCACACTTCGCCCCGCCAAGCCCCTGACCAAAGGGTCAATTGACCAGCTCCGCGCTCAAAACGTGTGCCGTCAGGCACACTTCGCCCCTTTGGAATCCCTACGTTCACAGACGCTTTGCGTCTGTGAAAAAAGATTATCAGCGGTTATCTAAAAATAGGATTTCATGCAGAGTCATTTGTTATAAGTAGTAATATTTTTTGTTCTTATCATACCTATAATTACAAAAGCTATTGAAATTAGCAGAACCATAATATATATGGGGTCGGAAATTTCAACGATAAATTTGTTAATCATTTTTACTACTATAAAAATTAAAATACCTATGCGTAGAAAAAGATTTCTATTCTTCATGCCAATCCACCCTTAATCAATGTTTTTATAAATGAAAAACGTTTTGATAATATCATGTTATGTTTTAATCTTTATTAGTTGTGAGCGTACATTTTTGTGTACGGGTTCTTGGCGTTAGGACGCAAAACATAATATGTGCTTTCAAGGAGCAGTTTTTCATCAGTTCCGAAAAACGCGGCATAATTTTTTAAATATTGAGCAATTTCGGAAATATCGTCTGCTTTTTGCACATAAACTTGTGCCGGAAGTCCGGTTGGCTCAACATCCGTCCTAAACCAAATAGCTCCGCCGTGCATGCCTGTACCGGCATAATTGCCAAAGAGCGGACGATTTCTGAAATTTTCAGTTAATCCGAGAATTATGATAACGCCGCCGGCAAGATATTCTCCTAAAAAACTACCTGCTCTTCCTCCCGCCACAATAACAGGGCGTTTGTCAAGGTATTGCTTCATGTGTATTCCTGCTCTGTAACCAACATCGCCTTTTACATAGATTTCTCCGCCGCGTGCCGCGTACCCGAGGGCATCTCCGGCATTTCCGTGAACAACAATTTTACCTTCGTTCATCGTGTCGCCGACAGCGTCCTGCACGTTGCCGTTTACAGTTATATTTGCTCCGTTCAGATACGCGCCAAGTGCGTTGCCGGGGGTGCCGTTGATTGTTATCTCTTTGTCGGAAAGTCCCGCGCCGATAAATCTCTCTCCAAAGCAGGAACTTATCTCGATTTCGTGTTCAGAATCAGCTTTTCGGATAATATCGTTAAGCGCATCAAACGTATACTCATTCGCCTGTAATTTCATTATTTTTTCTCCTTAATACATTTGAATATAAGCGTTTCTTTCTGCTCCGACAGAAAGATATTTTATCTTTTTGCCGAGCGCGTTCTCAATAAACCGAACGTATTCAAGAGCTGCTGCCGGAATATCGGAAATTTTTCGGCAACCGCTGACATCAGTTTTAAAACCTTCCAAGTATTCATATACAGGCTTTGCTTTTACAAGTCTGTCGCCTGTAGGGAATTTTTTTGTTATTTTGCCGTCAATTTCATAAGCCACACAAACAGGAATTTTGTCCATATATGAAAGCACGTCAAGCTTTGTAAGCGCAATTTCCGAAACATTTTGCATTTGCACACCATATACGCTTGCTACAACATCAAATGCGCCGACGCGGCGCGGTCTGCCTGTTGCCGCGCCGTATTCTCCTCCTGCCTCACGGAGTGCTTCCGCTTCCGCGCCTTGCATTTCGACAGTAAAAGGTCCGCCGCCGACAGAACTTGAATACGCTTTTACAATACCGATTACACTATCAACAGGCGCAAAAGGCACACCTGCCCCAATCGGAGCATAGGCAGCGAGAGCGCAAGAAGATGTTGTGTAAGGATAAATTCCATAATCCAAGTCGCGCAATGCGCCAAGCTGTGCTTCAAAAAGAATATTCTTACCTGTATTAGAAGAAATATACTGTGCGACATCGCAAACATACGGTAAAATTTCTGTTCCGTATTTAACAAGCCAGTCAAATATTTGGTCAACTTTAAGAGCCGTATGACCGTACACTTTTTCAATCGAAAGATTTTTCCACTCCATAAGGGCAGCAACTTTGCTTTTTAAAGATTCAAAATTAAATAAATCTTCGATTCTCAAGGCTTTTCTTAGTGCCTTATCGGAATACGCGGGTGCAATACCGCGGCGTGTTGAACCTTGTTTCGATTCGGCAAGCCGGTCTTCTTCAAGTTCGTCCAACAATTTGTGATAAGGTGTTGAGATTATTGCCTTGTCACTTATTTTTAAGTTTTCGGGCGTGATACTTATTCCACTTTTTCGGAGCGTGTTTATTTCTCCTGACAGATGTTCTAAGTCTATTACCATTCCAAGCCCTAAAATGTTGACTTTCTCTTTTCGGAAAATTCCGGAAGGGAGTAAATTCAATGCAAACTTGCCAAATTCGTTAATGACGGTATGCCCTGCATTAGCCCCGCCCTGATAGCGTATTATAATATCATTTTGTTCACTCAGAAGGTCAACCATTCGCCCTTTGCCTTCATCACCCCAGTTTACACCGACAACCGCTGTATTCATAATTCAACACCCTTTCATTAGAGCTTGTTTATAATGTTTACAAAAATCTATTTTTCGTTACATTTTTTAAACGTTAATAATAACATTTACACCAAGCAGATTTTTGTTACTTTGCAAAACTGTTTTTACTTTACCCAAAAATTGCTCGGTTTGTCTTTCGGCAAGACCGATAAAGTTTTTGGGATTAACTAATTTATCCATTTCATCTTTTGTAAGTTTAAATATATCATCTGATAAGATTTTTTCCAAAAGCTTATTTTCTCCGCCGTTTTTAACTTCTTTTGCCGTTTCTACGGAAAGACGGCGTATTTCTTCGTGAAGCACTTGTCTGTCGCCGCCTTTTTTTACACAATACATTAAAATGTTTTCCGTTGCCATAAAAGGAAGTTCTTCATTCAGGTGTTTTTCTATCATTTTAGGATATACAACCGCGCCGGAAATTATGTTGAGGAAAAGCGACAATACAGCGTCGGTTGCCAAAAATGCTTCCGGAACACAAAGTCGCCTGTTTGCGGAATCGTCAAGAGTACGTTCAAACCACTGTGCCGACGCGGTAAGAGCGGGATTAACAGCAAGAGTTTCGATATAACGGCAAAGCGACGCAATTCTCTCACTCCGCATTGGATTTCTCTTGTAAGCCATTGCGGATGAACCGATTTGACCTTCTTCAAACGGCTCGTCAAACTCTTTCAGATGCGACAGCAACCTAAAATCGTTAGAAAATTTATAAGCACTCTGCGCAATGCCGGAAAGAACGTTCAAAACAAAACTGTCTGTTTTGCGGCTGTATGTTTGCCCGCTTACATCTGCACAAGCGGTAAAACCCGCTTTTTCGGCAATTTTTTTCTCAAGCAGTTCTGTTTTTTCGGCATCGCCGTCAAACAGCGCAAGAAAACCGGCTCCGGTGCCTGTTGTTCCTTTGCAGCCAAGTAATTTAAGATTTGATAAAGTAAAGTCAAGCTGTTCCAAGTCAAGAAGTAAATCGTTAAGCCACAGGCATGCTCTTTTTCCGACAGTGGTCGGCTGTGCCGCCTGAAAATGCGTGTAAGCAAGAGAAGGAACAGACTTGTATGTTTCCGCAAATTCAGAAAGACGCGCAATAACATTTACAAGAAGTTTTTTGATATGGATAAGACCGTCGCGCATGTTAATAATATCTGTGTTATCACCAACATAACATGAAGTTGCTCCAAGATGAATTATAGGTTTTGCTTTTGGACACAAAAGCCCGTAAGCATAAACGTGTGCCATTACATCGTGGCGTACAATACGTTCGCGTTCGGCAGCGTCTTTATAATTTATGTCGGTAATATGTTGTCTTAATTCGTTTATTTGCTCTTCGGTAATATTAAGCCCTAATTCTTTTTCCGATTCAGCTAAATAAAGCCAAAGTTTCCGCCATGTTGAGAATTTTTTATCATCTGAAAAAATATACTGCATTTCTTTACTTGCATACCGCGCACAAAGCGGGTTTTCATAGCGGTCAGACATTGGTTGCTCTCCTTAAAACTTCATTGTAAGCCGTCATTAAGTCGCCTAAATCACGCCGAAAAATATCCTTATCTAATTTTTGACCTGTTTTAGAATCCCACAAGCGGCATGAATCGGGCGAGATTTCATCGCAAAGAATTATTCTGTTTTCAAATCTGCCAAATTCAAGCTTGAAATCAACGAGTGTAAGATTTGCTTTTTTATAAAAGTCTTTCATAATTTCATTTATTTTCAGAGCTTTTTCGCTCATTTCTTTTAGTTCTTTTTCAGACGCCAGTTCTAAAGCAAGGATATGAGATTCATTTATAAGAGGGTCGTTCAGCGCATCGCTTTTGAGAGAGTGTTCTACGGTAGGAAACGGTAAAATCTTTCCTTCGGGAATACCGTAACGTGCCGAAAAACTTCCTGCCGCTATATTTCTTATTATTACTTCGACTTGAACGATTTCCGCTTTTTTAACAAGAACAGTTGTTTCGTCAATTGTTTTGATATAATGAGTTTCGATACCGGATTGTTCAAACAGTTCAAAAAGAATTTTTGTAATTTTTGCATTAACGGCACCTTTTCCGGCAAATTCCTGTTTTTTTGCGCCGTTGCCTGCTGTTGCGGAGTCTTTATATTTTATTATAAAAGTTCCGTCTGTTTCGCCTTTGTAAACTATTTTCGATTTGCCTTCATAGACAACTTCCAAAACAAACCCCTTTCCGGTATGTTTTACAGAAACGCCTTGTTTACGCGCAAGTCACGTTCGGTTTTTGCAAAAGCCATAAGCTGGGGTTTGCGTTTTATAAGCTCAAAGTCGATTGTATCAAGCGGAACCTGTTCTTTTATAAGCGAGGTGTAAATTCCTGCGCGGGAAACATCTCCGATTATAATATAGCCTTTTAGACAACCGTCTTTTACAAAGAACTTTTTATAAGTTTCATTATCGGAAGCATCAATGACTTCGCCGACATAAGAACCGGCGGTTATCATATGAAGTCCGAAAAAGCCGATAGCGTTCATTGGCATTGCGGAAATATATAAAGTTTCTTCTCCCGCCATATTTTTTCCTGCGACAAATCCTTGTGAATACGCGTTAGGTAAAAGTGCAAGCACTTTCGATTCAGCGGAAGTTATATCAAAACTTTCAGAACAATCACCTGCGGCGTATATATTATCAAGGCTTGTTTTGCAATGGTCATCGGTAACAATACCTTTACGAATATCGCCGTCAGCATCTTTTATAAGAGAAATATTCGGGCGTACACCAACCGCAAGCACAAGAGCATCAAACGGAACTTCTTTTCCTGATTTGAGCAATGCGGAATTTTCGGTGAATTTTGCGGCAGAATCTCCCAATATAAACGAAACACCTTTTTCTTCTAAATGCTTTTGAACTTTTGCCGCGCCTTCTTTGTCAAGAATACTTGCAAGTATTCTGTCTGCAAGGTCAACAACTGTTATTTTTTTAACTGAGTTTAAAATTCCTTCGGCACACTTTAAACCTATCAACCCTGCTCCGATTATAAGAACTTCCGAATCTTTATTGATAAAACTTTGTAACTTTTCGGCATCTGACAGCGACATGAATGAACATTTTTTATTAACGCTGTCCAGTCCTTCCATAGGAGGAACGAACGGAACAGACCCTGTTGCGACTAACAGTTTTTCAAATTGTACAGTATTATCATCATCAAGTAAAATCTTCTTTGCCGCTGCACTTACCGCAACAGCGGTTTTGCCAAAAAGAATATCACAGTTATTTTTTTCATAGAAATCATCAGGACGATATTTCATTCTTTCTCTGTCGGTTTTACCAAGAAGTAAGTAAGAAATAAGAGGACGTGAATATGTGTGATGAGGCTCATTTGTTATTAGTGTGATTTTTCCCGTTTTATCAACAGAGCGTATACCTTCAACACAGCCGACAGCGGCGGCTGAATTTCCTATTATAACATATTTGCTCATTCTGCCGCCTCCTTATACTCAATAGCTCTGTTGGGACAACCCGCAACGCATGCAGGCTCCTGCTGACCGTTAGTTTGGCATAATTCGCATTTTTGCATTACTCCGTCCTCACCCGGCGAAAGTGCGCCGTAAGGGCAAACCAAAACACAAGTAAAACAACTTACACATTTATCTTTATTTATTTGAACAAGCCCATCCGAATCAACAGAAAGGGCAGATGAAATACAAGCTTTTACGCACGGAGCATCATCACAATGGCGGCAAGGGACAGCAAGACTGATTTTGTCGTTTTCCTCAACCGTTATACGCGGGAAAATTTTTCTGTTCTGCAACGCCTTAACCATATCACCTTTGCCCGAATTGGCAAAGGCGCAATAATATTCACATAAATGGCACGCAAGGCACCATTTTTCATTGACCTTAATTTTCTTCATTCTTACACCCCTTCGCCCGCGTGCTTAACTCCAAGCACTCTAAGTTCCGCATCTGTAAGTCCGACGCCGCGTAACATTAAGCGGTTGCCGACAAGAGCCTCAATCGAGTTAATGCCCATGCCGCCCATCATTTCTTTAATTTCATGTGTCCATGCGGAAACTAAATTCACTAAACGCTTATAACCTATTTCCGGATTAAGCCGTCTGACTAAATCTTCACGCTGTGTCGCAATGCCCCAATTGCATCTGCCATCGTGGCAAGTTCTGCACAGGTGGCAACCAAGCGCAAGTAATGCCGCTGTTCCGATATAAACAGCGTCCGCGCCCAAAGCAATAGCTTTAACGACATCTGCGCTTGAACGCATTGACCCGCCCGCAACAAGCGATATATCATGGCGTATTCCTTCTTGTCTGAGCCTTGAGTCAACGGCGGCGATTGCAAGTTCAATCGGAATACCTACATTATCACGAATTGCTGTAGGAGCCGCACCCGTACCTCCGCGGAAACCGTCTATTGATATAATATCCGCTCCGCTTCTTGCAATACCGGACGCGATTGCAGCGACATTATGAACGGCGGCAATTTTGACGATAACAGGCTTTGTATATCCTGTTGCTTCTTTTAAAGAATAGACAAGTTGGCGCAAGTCTTCTATTGAATATATGTCATGATGCGGAGCCGGCGAAATTGCGTCTGCTCCTTCGGGAATCATACGCGTTCTTGCGACATCACTGACGATTTTTTTGCCCGGCAGATGACCACCGATGCCCGGTTTCGCGCCTTGCCCCATTTTTATTTCAATAGCCGCTCCTGCCGAAAGGTATTCCTTGTGAACGCCAAAACGTCCGGACGCAACTTGTACAATTGTGTTTTCTCCGTACTGATAAAAATCTTTGTGCAATCCGCCTTCGCCTGTATTATATAAAATACCGAGTTCCGATGCGGCACGCGCAATACTTTCATGGGCATTATAGCTTATTGAGCCGTAAGACATTGCCGAAAACATAATCGGAGTTGACAATGTAACGCCGCAACTTAAATTCGGAACAATTTGCCCGTTTTCGTCACGTTTAATTTCCGTTGTGCGTTTGCCGAGAAACTGTCTTGTTTCCATAGGTTCTCTTAACGGGTCAATTGACGGGTTTGTAACTTGCGACGCGTTAAGAAGAAGTTTATCAAAATAAACAGGCAACTGCACGGGATTACCCATTGATGAAAGCAAAACGCCGCCTGAATCCGCCTGACGGTATAAGTCGTTTATTTTTCCTGATGTCCAGTTAGAGTTTTCACGGAACGTGTGTTCATTTTTGACTATTTTCAAAGCACGCGTCGGACACAACGTCACGCACCGATGGCAGTCAACGCATTTTGATTCGTCGGCAACCATTATGTTTAATTCCTCATCATATTCATGCACCTCGTTGGCGCATTGGCGGGCGCAAACTTTGCATTTTATGCAGCGTTCGGTATTGCGTTCCACCTCAAATTCCGGATAGACAAATTTCACTAATTGTGTCCTCCTTCTTCGTCTAATGTCACTATAATAGGTTCTCCGCCCATTGGAGCGAATACATTTTCGGCATTTGGTTCAATAACTCTTATTGCAGCTTCTTCGCTTGCCATATAAACGCGGTCGTCTTTTTCGGCAACAACAAGGCTTCTGAGTTTAAGTCTGTCGTTGAGAGCCATAAGTCCGCCCTCAAAACCGACAAGAATTGAAAAAGGACCTGTAATAAGTTGTGCAGGGAATGTTTTTCTCAAATATTCGGCAATACTTTTTTTAGGTTCAGGCATTTTTTCTATTGTAGTCCAAAACGGCGCGGCGACAACGCCGGCAATTTCTTCAAAAGTAAGCCCTTTTTTGCGGTTAAGCCAGTCTATTATGTAGGCAATAACTTCTGTATCAGTCTGGAGGGCGCATTTGTAGCCGTACATTTCCATAGCGCGGCGGTTTGTATCATATGATGAAATTTCACCGTTATGAACAACACTATAATCCAACAAAGAAAACGGATGTGCGCCGCCCCACCAACCCGGGGTATTTGTAGGGTAACGTCCGTGTGCGGTAAAGCAATACCCGTTATATTCTTCAAGCCGATAAAAACGACCGACATCCTCCGGAAAGCCCATTGCCTTGAAAACGCCCATATCTTTACCGCTTGAAAATACGTATGCGCCGTCGATTTTTCCGTTAATGGAAAAAACGCATTGAGAAACATATTCACGTTCGTCAAGCTGACTGGAAACAAGTTTAGCCGGCAACGGTGTAGCAAAATACCGCCAAATCAGAGGTTCATTTGTAACGTTTTTAACTTTGCGGGTTGGAATTTCTTCGGCTTTAATCACGTCAAAATGGTGTTCTAAAAAAGATTCACAATTTTTTTTGGCTTCTTCGGTATCATAAAAAAGATGCAAGGCATAATAATCGGTGTATTCAGGGTAAATCCCGTATGCCGCGAATCCGCCTCCAAGTCCGTTGCTTCTGTCGTGCATTACGGATATGGAGTTAATTATTTCCGCACCGTTTATGGGTTTCCTTTTTCTTGAAAATATTGCGGAAACGGCACAGCCGGACGGAATCCGTACTTCTCCTTCTTTGAACATTGGCAAACCTGCCTTTCAAAATTTATAAAAATCTAAATTATATTAGATTTTTG
>JAISHX010000219.1 GCA_031262335.1 Clostridiales bacterium | reverse complement strand
TACTTTCGCAGAGAAAACACCATTTGTTAAAGTCATCGGTGTTGCATCGCTGCTCCAGCCATTTATTTCTCCGGCAACAAAAACATTTGTTCCTACGCCTTTGTAATTGAAAGTAATTGTACTTTCTTCGGCATTTACAACAGGACTTGCAAGCGGCGCATTATTAAGCAATGAGTTACCGTTTTCTTCGTTAATAAAGCTGTTTGCGGGGTCTGCAATATATCCGCCGTTTACAAAAAACTTATATTCATAAACAATCTGTTCAATCGGAATAGTGACAGAATAAACACCGTTTGAATATGTCATTGGTGTTTCGGTTGTATTCCAACCGTTCATATCGCCGACAAGGAAAACCGAAAGTCCCTCATCGCCGCCGTAATTGAACGTTGCTGTTCCGTCATCGTTTATTACAGGACTTACTATTGCCGGAGCAACGGTAAAAGTTGAATTGTCACCTTTTTGTGAAGGATTAAGCAGGTCGCTAAGCCAAGTTCCGTCCTCTTTGAACCTGTACTCATAGCTTCCGATTGCAAGAGGCGGTACTGTAATTGTCCAAACATTGCCTTCTTTGTGAAGTTTATAGTCGGCATTATTTTCTGCCCAGCCGTTGAATTCCCCGACAACATAAACTTCGGCGTCAGGTTTTGACGGGTCTGCAATCAGGTTAAATGTAACGGAAAAATCGTCATTTACAACAGGGCTTGCAGGAACGGTAACAACAGAATTGCCGTCGGCAGTATTCGGGTTAAGCGGGTCTGTGTAATTAGGGTCGTCCCAAATTGTGCCTTCAACAAATTTGTATTGCCATGTTCCGGAGCCTAAAGGAACGGTTACGGTGTAAACTCCGTCTACTTGTTCCATGTTAAGGTTTTCTCTGTTTAATGCCCAGTTATTTTCGCCGCCGAAACCGCCTACTACATAAACATCAGAGGCAAGTTCTTTTTGCAGGTTAAATGTAACAGAACCGTCACGGTTAACAACAGGACTTGTCACAGAAAAATCTGACTTAATATCAAATGTTCCTGTACCGTCGTCGACATTATCGGCAGTAAACTTGTAAGTATAATTGCCTTGTGCATTAATAGGTACTGTTGCTGTAAATAATCCTTGTAAAAATTGAAGTGTAATAGGTTCGGCAGTGAAACTGCCTGAAACTGTTACATTGTTTGTGTCCGCATTACCTCTATAGTAAAATGTTACATTATTTCCTGCAACAGCAACTGCTGATTCAGGAATTGTAAATTCGGAGTTGTCTCCGTTCGAGTTAATATTGGAAGGGTCTTGGTAGTCTGGTGCATCCCAAGACAAACCTTCCACGAACTTGTATTCCTGCTTTACTCCGACAGGAATTTGTTCGGCGGGAATCGTTACACTGCGAATCCCGTTAGAGTTACTTACCAGCGGATATGTCCCTCCGGTAGCGTCCCATTCGTTTAGGTTGCCGACAACGTATACATTGTTTGAAGTATTTTCCATAGCGCTCTCTGAAAGGTTAAAAGTAACTGAACCGTCTTTGCCGATTATAGGACTGCGGATGTTTTTAATAACTGGTATTACATCCTCAGCACCTAAAATGGCAGGCTGCGTCTGAATCGTTTCTTTTTCATTTTGCTCATCGTCTTGCAAGGTTTCGTCATTTTCGGAACTTGCAATGTCAACTATCCCGATTGCTTCATTTGCCCACGCAATCGGAACATTGGCAATCGACCCGAAAAGTAAGCAAAATGCCAAAAATACTGCCAAAAAGCTTCGCTTCATTTGGTAAATCCCCCTCCTCTGTTAAAAACACTGAAAAACAAACCGAATTTCAGTATTTTTATATATTTTCATTATTAAATATAACATGCTTAATTAAAAAAGTCAATATACTACTAAACAATATCCGCAATTATTATACCTTTTTTACAAATAAAACTCGACTAATCTATAATTTTGCCTTATATTACTGAACCGCCTAAAAGCAAGCAAAATTTTGTTGATATGACAATTTTCATCTTTCCGTGTTTCTCAATTCACTTATAGAATAAAGCAGTTGTGACGGAGCATAAAAAATCCATATAATAAGTCCTGCCGCCGAAACAGGTCTTGGCAAATTATATGCCAAGACAAACACATCACATAAGACAAAAAGTAACGCCGCAACAAAAATAGTTTTTCCTGCTCTGAAAGAGGAAAAAAAATTATTTAAAAGACAAAGTGCATAAAATGCGGCTATCGCGTTTAAATATCCCGCAAAAATCAGTACAGTCAAAAACACAAATAAAAAAACAATATATATCTTTAATTTTTTCACATCTCTTACATTCCGCAAAAAATAAAATATATGCGCGGCACAAAAAACAGTTACTCCGACAGAATATATATCTGTAAAAATTATAAAAAAATCAGCAAATAAAGTTGCGGCAAACGCCGCTTTTTTAAGAAAATCATCTTTTTGAACAAATGCGTTTAACGCGCACAAAACAACAACAGCATATTTCAGCTTGTTTGAGAGCGAAAAATTTTCGAGTAAAAAATCGCTCACCAAAAAACCGCATGTAAGAAAAGCCCATATACTAATAAAAAGTATTCTTTGTCTGCTTAATTTCATTTTTCTAATTCGGTGAAGAATAGACGTTAAGAAGTTCGCCCAAGTCTTCTGCTAATTCAGAATAATCAAAATCGTCATCTCCGCCGAAAATCTTTCTGTGCTGTTGATTATACGCGCTTTCTAAAATAATCTC
>JAISHX010000159.1 GCA_031262335.1 Clostridiales bacterium | reverse complement strand
GAAAGTATTAAAACAATATATTCTGTTAAAAGCGGAAATTCTTCAATACGCCGTATAAATGTCAATGTTGCGGCAACGACTGTCGAAAATTATAAAAAGCTTAAAGACGCAGAAATAGGTACTTACATTTTATTTCAGGAAACTTACAGCCGTGAAATTTATGAGAAATTACATCCGTCCGGTCCAAAAAGCAATTACGCTTATCATACCGAGGCAATGGACAGAGCAATGGACGGCGGCATTGACGATGTCGGAATAGGTGTTTTGTTTGGCTTGAATACTTATAAGTACGATTTTGTCGGGCTTTTAATGCATGCCGAACATCTTGAAGCAGCAAAAGGTGTCGGTCCGCATACGATAAGTGTTCCGCGTATACGTCCCGCAACAGGTGTTTCCAAGGAAGAATTTGAAAACGCCGTTCCCGATGCTCTTTTTGAAAAAATTGTCGCTGTTTTAAGAATCGCTGTGCCATATACAGGTATGATTGTTTCGACAAGAGAATCGGAAGAAACGCGCAAACATGTTCTTGAGCTTGGAATTTCTCAAATAAGCGGCGGAAGTAAAACGTCGGTTGGCGGTTACGCCGAAGAAGAAGATTTATCAACAGCACAATTTGAACTTGCCGACACACGACCTCTAAATGAAATTATTGATTGGCTTATTTCATCGGACTTTATTCCAAGTTTTTGTACAGCTTGTTACCGTGAAGGCAGAACAGGCGACAGATTTATGCAGCTTGTTAAGTCAGGGCAGATTGCAAACTGCTGCCAGCCAAACGCGCTTATGACGCTTTGCGAATTTTTGGAAGATTACGGAGCAGAAAAAACAAAGAAAGCCGGATATTCGTTAATAGAATCCGAAATTGCAAAGATTCCAAATGAAAAAATCAGGCAAAAAACAACTTCCTGCGTAAATAGAATTAAAAGTGGCGGCGAACGCGACTTTAGAATATAAAAAAGAAAGGAATTTTATTATGAGAAAAAGTTTTGAACATAAGACGGTACCAATAAAAACAGAAGGATTTTTTGGCGGAAAAATTGATTCTTCTGATTTTAATGAGCGGTTAGATAGTTATGGCAAAGACGGTTGGGAACTTATAAGCGCAACTGCCTCTAATGAATCACAGGGAAGAACTGTCTTCATAATTTGCATTTTCAAAAGAGAAATTCTTCAGCAGTAAAATTATGAGTTTAAATAATACACCACACTCAAGCCGCTTACACATTAATAAATGCAATAACAAACAGAAAAGTCGTAATTGTTAGTGGCGACAAACACGACTTTAGAATATAAAAAAGAAAGAGATTTTATTATGATAAAAAGTTTTGAATATAAAACAGTACAAATAATAACAGAAGGATTTTCTCGCGTAAAAATTGATTCTCCTGATTTTAATGAACGGTTAAACAGTTATGGCAAAGAAGGATGGGAGCTTATAAGCGCAACGGACTCTAATGAATCATATGGAAGAACTGTCTGCATAGTTTGCATTTTCAAAAGAGAAATTCTTCAGCAGTAAAATTTTGTTCAAATAGAAATTCTCAGGGGGCAGGATTATGAGTTTAAATAATACACCACGCTCAAGCCGCTTACATATCGGTATATTCGGTAGGCGTAACAGCGGAAAATCCACTTTAATAAACGCAATAACAAACAGAGAAGTCGCGATTGTTTCGGATATTGCCGGAACAACCGCAGACCCTGTTTACAAGTCAATGGAAATTAGCGGAATCGGCGCATGTGTGTTAGTTGATACAGCAGGTTTTGATGATGAAGGCTCGTTAGGCAATCTTAGAGTTGAGAAAACACGCCGTGCATGTGAGGCATGTGATATAGCAATCATTGTTTTTACAAATCAGGATGATTTTAAAACTGAAAAAGAGTGGTTTGACATTTTTAAGCGTAAAAAAACGCCCGTACTTGCTATTTTGAATAAAAGTGATATGCTGGACGAAAAAGAAATAGCTACTTCAATAAAAAGAATAAAATCAGAATTTAATCTTACGCCTATAGCCACAAACGCAAAAGAAAAAGTGGGCATAAAAGCAGTAATAACAGGTCTTTTACGTCTTGTGCCTGACGATTTCGGGGATAGAACTATTCTTGGTGATTTAGTAAAAGAAAACGACGTTGTACTTCTCGTTATGCCGCAGGATATTCAAGCTCCGAAAGGCAGACTTATTTTGCCGCAAGTGCAGACACTTCGCGAACTTCTTGACAGAAAAACGCTTCCTTTTTCATGCACGGGCGACAAAATAGATGAAGCATTAAACATGCTGTCATCTCCGCCGGCACTTATTATTACGGACTCTCAAATTTATCGGAAAGTTTTTGATAAAAAACCCCCGGAAAGTAAACTGACTTCCTTTTCAACGCTATTTGCGGCATATAAAGGCGACTTGGACTACTATATAAAAGGCGCGCACGCAATCGACTGCCTGAATGAAACGTCCCGCGTTTTAATTTCGGAAGCATGCGCTCATGTTCCGCTTAAAGAGGATATAGGTCGTGAAAAACTTCCGCGAATGTTACGGGCAAAAGTTGGACAAAGTT
>JAISHX010000116.1 GCA_031262335.1 Clostridiales bacterium | reverse complement strand
CTTAGAGGATTGTATTAAAGATGCTGCATTGTTTGACGGTGATGTCGCTGTATGCTATGAAAACGAAAAAAATTTGTCACTAAAATCGTGGGCAACGGACAAGAAAGGCAATATTGCTGTATTTGTTGGCGCAGAGGGCGGATTTTCAGCGACAGAAATTGAAATGTTTACGGAAAAAAATATTCCTGCCGTAACTTTAGGCAATCTTATACTGCGTGCAGAAACAGCGGCAATTGCCGTCGCGGCTTTCTTTTGCCTTAACAGACTATAACAAGCGTTTCAACGACAATAAAAAAATAGACCTTGGGGCTTAGTCCTCAAGGTTTTGTGTTTCTGAAAAATAGTTTAAAACGCCCATGTAAATTGCCCATGCGACTTTTTCCTGATACTGTTCTTCATTAAGAAGGCTTTCGTCCGATTCATTTGACAAAAAGCCACATTCAACGATAATTGCAGGAGAAGTGGTTCTTTTTAGAATATAATAATCGGAGTTTGGTTTTGCAAGCCGTTTATCTCCTTGCTGCATAAATTCGGCAAACTGTGCCTGAACACATTCGGCAAGGAGTTTACTTTCTTCCGATTTTGAATAGTAAAAAACTTGCGCTCCGTGGGCTTTTGCATCGGGAAAAGAGTTTTGGTGAATACTTATAAGCATTGAGGCGTTGTTTACGTCGGCAATGCTGACACGTTCTTTTAAATCGTCGCGCTTTGTTTCGCCTGTAGCCTCGTCAGTATCACGCGTAACAAGCGCAACAGCTCCGCCAAGCTCAAGGTATGATTGCAACTGTTCTGCTATTTTTAAGTTTATGTCTTTTTCCAGTGTGCCTGCGTCACCAACTTTGCCGGGGTCCCAACCGCCATGCCCTGCGTCAATTACAACGACCTGCTTATTTGCGGGCATTGAGAATACAGCAACAGATTCGCTGTATTTGGGGTAAACTGACAAAACACCGGCAGTTGCAACAACAGCAACTGCGACGGATAAAATCAATCTGTTTTTGAGTCGCGTTTCGCCACATCTCCTCGTCTGTTATTATAGAACTAATTTATTCAGACAAGGCAAAGGGCAGTACACAATCTTTACTATATCAAAATTTTTTAGAAAGTGGCGGCAAAAACGCTGACAGCTTGCCGCCTCCAATCATACCCGTATTTTATTATCATCCCGATTCTGTTATTTGAGGTAGCATTTCCTGAATAATTTCCTCGCTAACTACTTCTTGCCGCACTTCATAGCCGTTTATGCGTATTATATCAATGGTGACCAGTTTTTTACCGGCAATACCTTGTTGTGTAATTTGTGAATATCCCGCACTTAAAGCGGCATTGTGGCGGGTTTCGTTTTGTACGGGAATAATTTCCTCGCGGGCTTGTCGGTCTGTAGTTTTTACTTGCAAAAACGGGACTTTGCGTATAAGAGTTATGTTCTGACCGGCGCGTAGTCCGGACGGATTTTCAGCAAGTTCGGGATTAAGCTCATATATTTTGCTGTCTGTTAAACCGTATTCTTGTGTTAATTCCCAAATAGAATCGCCGTTGTTTACATTATAGGATATTGTTTCGTCTTTTGATTCGGTAAGGAATGTTTCGATGCTTAATTCGTCGGAAATTTCATCACTATCAACAAAGACATCTTTTATTTGAACATTCTCAACAAATTCATAAGAAATAATATTAAGCCCTTCATTACTATATCGCTGTTTTATTCGGTCAAGGAGTGCGTTTGCGGACTCTCTTGTTTTTAGAGTGCCGACAAGCTGATTATCGACTGTTATTTCTGCAGCCTCAATTTTGAACGTTAATTTTTTCGCGACTTCTGACGCAACATAATCGGCGGGGAACATTTCCTTGCGTTTTGCATGGATAGGCTCTATAGTTATTTTTTCGTTCACGATAATGCGTGCATTTTGTTTGGACTGAATGTTAGATATTGCAGAAGAAGTTATATATTCGGCTGTAACATCGAGGTTGTTTATTACGGAGACGGCTTCTTCACCGACAAAAACTCTCCCCGCATTTACTTTCGTAAGCACACGGTAAATTCCGAAAGTTCCTAAACCGATTGCGGCTATAAGACAAATTATAATAGTGTGTATAAAATATTTGCCGCGCAAAATGCGCCCGCTTTTTACATAATTAAAGAAAGTATCTGCTCCTGCCAATGCAATGATAAGTGCCTTAAAAACAGGTACAAGCAATGCGGCGGCAATATTTTTTCGTCTTTTGCGGGTTTTTCTTTTTTTGCGGCGAGGCATCTGCAATCCTCCCTTAAAGGTTATCCGAGTATTGTTATTGTTTTTGCATAATTAGCACTGCCGGCATTATAAAGGACGTATATTTTCATGCCGGATGTCAGTGAGGTTACGGAGCTTTTTACACCTGTAATTGAGTTGACGACAACAGTTGCGTTATCACAGGAGAACATAGCCGTTGTGTTGCCGTTTTTCGTGTCCGAAGTATAAATCATTCCGTTGGAATAATTGTTAAAATATACTGTTGCGGAAGATGCGACACTTTCCTGTGTTGTTGTAAAGTTTTCGATTTCAAGACTGTCAAGATACAAACGTACTTTTGCTCCGACGCGGAATTTATACGGGTCGGCAATAGAAGTTATAACCGGATAAGTTGTAAGAACACCATTAGCGTCTGCGGCGGTAATTTGTGCGGAATCGGCGGAAATGCTTATTTCGCGTACCCAAGCATCAATTGTAGAGCGTTTTCCGTATGCGTAAAGCTCTGTAATTTTGTCATATTCAAGCTGCACGTCAACGGAATCTCCGACTCTCAAGCCGGTCATAGCATTAACAGGCGCGTTGTTTCGTAAAATAGTTGATGTGCTTGTTACGGCGGTTTCATAAGGTTTTTTTGCCGCGTCAGTAATAACAATAACAACAGAGCCTGTTTGTGATTCAACGCGTTTTTCGGTTAGTGTGCCGACGATTCGGCGGTTGCGTTCTTCTAATTTTATTGAGTATGCCGCTTGCCCTGACGATGTAACTGTTATGACATCGCCCTTTGCCGCAGAAGAAAGCGAAACAGGAGTGTCGCCTCTTGTAATTGTGCAGCCGGGGGCAACTGAATACATACGTTTTTCTGTATATACAACACCGCGCGGATTGATTAGTTTCAATTCAACTTCAATACTGCCGTTTGTCCATGTGCTTTGAGTTTTGGTGTCAACGGCGGAAACGATGCCTTCAACTGTGGAATAAGCCTCTTGAACATTCGGAGGAGCTGACACAGTCGGAGCGGCTGACGCAGACGCAGACGGAGCCTGTGTCGGTGTAACAATATATCCGCCGGAAGAATACGCGGTCAGCGCGGTTATTGTGCCGTTTTGTACAACACCTGTAAAATCAAGACCTTGACGCAAATCTGAAAATGATTTTACATAGCCGTCTATTTTTATAGCGGCTTCGGCTGACACGGGAAATATTTTTCCGTTAAGGGCGGAATCGGAGCTTGAAACATATACGGAACGGAATGAAAAATAAACCGCTTCAATTCGTCCTGTTGCCGATGTATACGAAGAACCGTAATCATAGGAGTTTGCGGGAACAAGCAACAGCGTACGGTAAAGCATAACGGCAAAATCCGCTCTTGAAAGCGCGTTGTTTGGATTAAAGTTTGACGCGCCTTGTGCGGAATCACCGGAAACAACGTTCACAGACCTTAAATAATAGACATATTGTTTGCAGGCGTTTGATATGCCGGAGTCGTCTAAAAAGTGCATTGAAGGATTTATAGTAAGTGAAAGAGCTTCACTCTCACGTCCAAGTAAACGGACAAGAAAAACAGCGGCTTCTTCTTTTGAAAGTGCACGCATAAAGTCTTTGCCGTCCGAAGTTTTAAAAAATAATGTCAAATCTTCAGGCTTATAAATGCCGCGTGCAAGTAAAAAAGCAATTTCATCGGTAGCCGTTTTGTCCCACCCTGAATAACGCGCCGCAAATTGGTTTATGTAGCTGCCATAGTCCTCAAGGGCTTTTGCGTAGTACGCGCTTTCGGTTGAGGAAACGCCTGTTGTTTTGTAACCCGCCGCCTTTGCAAGAATGACAGAAACATCAAATTTAGTCAAAAAGTCGTTTGGTTTAAAAAGATCGCCCGTGCCGGTCATTATTCCCTTATCGGACAAAGATGTGACCGCCGCATAAGCATAATTTGATGACGCAACATCTTTAAAAGTTGCCGCCTCGGCGTTTAAAACGCCTGCCGCAAAAACAGAAACAAGAACTGCCATTGCGGCTGTTTTTTTCAGAATTTTCATTAAGCACCCCTCGAAATTTTTTAAATTGAACGCCTCCCTCAACAAATACAGCGTAGTGGAATGAGTTGAGGGGAAGTCAGTATAACCACAGTCGGTTAGCTTTTTCAGCTTCAACGACTTTACTGTATATTTTAGCGGAATTTGTCACTAAAAGCAAGAGTATTATTAAAAGAAAAAAGATAAGACGTTGGAGATGCTGTTCCTCAACGGCTTATCTTTTTTCTTTTAATCTTTTACAGGGCAAACAGAGCATTGAGCAGAGCTTTTAGATGCTACGCATTTTTTTGATAGTCCTTATGTCGTCGCCCAAAAATTTCATCAGAGCATAATTTCCGCGGATTCTTGATGTGACGCGTTCTGTGTAGTCGTCTTTCATTTTTTCCGTATCCATGTTGGAAGAGATAACAACCGGCTTTCCGGATAATTCGCGGGTATTTATTATATCAAA
>JAISHX010000101.1 GCA_031262335.1 Clostridiales bacterium | reverse complement strand
AAATTGTCAATAATTTTATCTAATCCGCCGATATGGTCCTCATGAGGATGAGTGCCGACTAAGTAATCAATTTTGTCATAACCTTCGGCTGAAATAAAATCAGAAACAGTTTGCCAATCGTTGTTGTTTCCTGCGTCAATCAGCATAGTTTTGTTATCGGGCATTTCAATAAAAATACTGTCTGCCTGTCCGACATCTAAAAACGAAACTTTTAATTCCCCTTGAATATCTGTTTTGTCGGAATTATCGGTATTTTTAGAATCATCCGATATATCTACGTCCGGAGGAAGCGTTACTACAGGTTCCGCCGAATCGGTTGCAATCGGTGAAAACGGATTATCTTCCGGCAAATACTCGTTTATTGCATTGCATCCGGTTAAAAAAACCGCTAAAACAAAAATAAGTAAAAATTTTGAGAATTTTCTCATAAAATCATTCCATTCTAAGTGCGACAACCGCGTCTTTCTTTGATGCCATTCTTGCGGGGATATGTCCGCCAAGCATTGTGAGAATAGTGCTTACCGTAACAAGCGCAACAGCATACCAGAACGGCAAATTTGCAACGTTCGGTAAATCGGTCATTGAAAGTATAACATGGTTTATCGGGAAAGTCAATGCCCACGCAATAACAACGCCCAAAACGCCGGAAAATACGCCAAGAATACATGTTTCGGCATCAAAAACGCGTGTTATATCTTTTTTACGCGCACCCAACGCGCGAAGAATACCAATTTCCTTTGTCCTTTCAATAACAGATGTATAAGTAATTATACAAATCATAATCAAACTTACAACAAGACTGATTGCCGCAAAAGCAATAAGAACAACAGTAATTGCGTCCATAATACCGCTTGAAAGTGTTGTTATTGTTGCCGCAAGGTCTGTATAAATTACTTTGTCTTTCATATCTTTATCTTGATTATATGAGTCAAGATAATCTGTAACTTGTTGTTTTGCATCAAAACTTGTCGGATAAATCATAATAAAATATGGTGTTGCATTGCCGCCGAGATATGACAAAATAGCTTGCTTGTTTGTTTCGTCAAGCTCCGCGCCTGTCATAACATTAACATTGCTTTCTTGTTGCGCCTTAACAATTTCGGAGTCTATGTCTGACTGAATTACCATTTCGGTTAACGCATCACTGTAGGCTATTCCAAGACCAAGAATGGCAATATCATTTTCGTTTTTTTGCCTTACGATACCCGTAATTTTAACTGTAATGTTTCCGTCCGCATCGTACATTTCTTTTAGGTCGCGTGCCGGTCCCTGTCCGGCTACCATCTCAACCGTACCCGGAACGAATCCGCCCATTGGAGTTTTAACATAATAATTATTGTTGGAAATAACTTTCATTTCTGTCCCGACAATTTCGCTGAACGGAATTGTCATTTTTCCGTCTTCCGCAAAACCCAAGCTTTCAGCCATCGCAACATCAAGACAGTTTTTATCGTCAACGATAAGAACTAAGTCTGTAACTTCCGAAGGATAACTGCCGGCAAGAAGGTTATAATTCGCTTCAATGTAATTTGGTTTTGTTGTGTCAAATTCAACAGGATAACTTGCAAGTCCGATACTTGACATACCGGAACTAAGTGACGACATTCCGCCGCCGCTAAGCATGTTTGATGAATCAGACACAATATTTTTAAAAGCAACAGGCGTAATTGTGCCGTCAATGTTACGCAAAAGATTCATAGTTGCAATTCTTGTATAACTGATTCTTGAACAGTATTCTTTGTCTATGTTATTAAGGTAATCCAAATATTCATCTGTAAAAACATTCGTGTGCATAATTTGATTTGCTGATGCGTCATATAAGTAAACAGTTTCTGTATCGGTATTTTCAGGGTTGCCAAGTCCGCGTTTGGCACGGTTTTCAATGGCACCGCTTATTGCTTCCGTATCAACCGCGCCGCCTTGCTGGCTTACCATAATCGGAAATTCCGCCATTGAATCTTGCTGAAATTCATCAACTTTTGTTTTAAATCCGGAAGAAAGGCTTAAAATAACGCCAATACCGATAATGCCGATACTTGACGCAAATGCCGTGAGAAAAGTCCTTCCTTTTTTTGTCATGAGGTTTTGAGAGGAAATTTTCAGAGCGGTAACGAAACTCATGCTCGTTTTAAGAAGCTTAAACATATCAGGTTTTGGACGTTCTTCGTGCGGGTGAGTATCCTCTGTAATGTTGCCGTCTTTAAAGCGAATAATTCTGTCAGCGTACTGTTCGGCAAGCTCCGGATTATGTGTAACCATTATGACAAGCCTGTCCGAAGACAAGCTTTTAATCAAGTCCAAAATCTGTTTGCTCGTATCGGTGTCAAGTGCGCCTGTCGGCTCGTCACAAAGCAAAATTTCAGGATTATTTGCCAGTGCACGCGCTATTGCGACGCGCTGCATTTGTCCGCCTGAAAGCTGATTCGGCTTTTTGTGCAAATGTTCGGCAAGTCCAACCTGTTTAAGCACTTCTATTGCGCGTTTTCTTTTTTCTGCCGCCGAAACCCCTGAAAGTGTCATTCCCAACTCCACATTGGCAACTATTCCAAGGTGCATTATCAGGTTATAGCTTTGAAACACAAATCCAATTGAATTATTGCGATAAGAATCCCAATCTCTGTCTTTAAACTCACTCGTATTTTTGCCTTTTATACTGAGTTCTCCGGAGTCGTATCTATCAAGTCCCCCGATAATATTAAGACAAGTTGTTTTCCCTGAACCGCTTGGTCCAAGAATTGCGACAAACTCTTTTTCCCGAAACGCTACACTTACATTGTCCAAAGCAGTTGTAACAATGTCGCCAATAGTGTAAGTTTTTCTAATCTTTTTAAGTTCTAACATAATTTTCCTTTCCGGCATGAAGCCGTCATCAAAATGTAAAAGTAAAATCTGATTACGTTGAAATTCATTCTCTTAGCTGAATTTCTGTCAAACCGCGAATAACCCTTTCGCCTTCAGTAAGTCCTGCAAGTATTGTTTCTAAAGTTTGCGGCATTAGTGATTCCAAAAAAGAATCCCACTTGTGCAATTTAACTTCTAAGTTATGCAAAACAGTACGTCCGTTTTCGGTAAGCAGCAGTGAAACGACCCGTTCGTCATCTTTGCGGCGATTTCTTACAATTAAGCCGTCGCGCTCAAGTTTTTTGCACATAGCGGACGCATTTGCCTGTTCGGTACAAAACAATCTGCTCACCGAACTAACGTTTGTCACAAGTCCGTCGTAAATTCCGTACAAAATCATTGCCTGAAGGTAAGTTACACCCTCACCCTCAAGAACTAATGCAGCGAGTTTTTCATAGGAAACTTTACAAGACCGCATTGTTGTGATTACGCCGTTTCTAAATTCGGCAAGCTGCAAGGTATCCCCCCTAATATATATATTTAACATATATAATAATCTGATTTAATATTATTGTCAATAGATTTTTTGGAATATAATGACTTAATTTAAAAGTTAAACAACTATAATTTTTACAGGAACAAAGTTTCTGACAAACTTTAAATGATTTTAACAAACTTTTAAATTTATGAAACGTAAATATCAGTAGATGGTCATAACCTAATTTTAAAGGAGATGGGAATAATGGAACATGAGCAATTAGGGCAGGAAGAAAAATTACCGAAAAAAAAGAAAATCAAAAGTATTGTAATCCTTTCAGGCGTAATGGCTTGTGTGTTCGCCGCAAGCATTTTTGCCGCGAGCATAGTTTGGAGCATGTTTAGTGTACAAGGCAACGGAAGTCTTGGCATGACAGAGTATGTAGGTCTTTCAGATTCTGTGAATCTGGAAATTGACCAAATAAACGCAAACAATATAAAAGTAACAGTCAACAAACTATTAAGAAATAAAATTGCAATACGTTCGGACAAAAATATTTTGGAACATCTGAGCGTGGAAATATTGGAAGATAACATAGTTATAAAGGATGAACGCGGCGGCGTTATAGAACCAACGGTTTTTGAAATTTTGATAGGAAGCCAAATAAGCCAGCTTACAATATCGGGAATGTATACCGCTGATATAAATAATATTACCGACGGAGGCGATTTTTCAATGTACCTTACAGGCGCAGGCAATGTCAATATTGACGGCGCAGACATAGGCAGATTAGCAACAGTCATTTCAGGTGCGGTAAATGTCAAACTTGCCGGAAGTGCCGATTTTGTCGAATACGATGCAAACGGTGCATGCACGATTGACGCATTTTCGCTTGTTGCGGAAGAAGCAAACGTCAGAGCGTCCGGCGCATCTGAAATTAAAGTTTTTGCAAACGAAAAAATAAAAGTAAATTCAACCGGCGCGTCTACAATAATATACGACGGAACAGCGACTGTCACCGGTGATACTTTAAATTCGTCTATGCTTAAAAAAAGGCAAAAATAAATAAAACCTTGGGGACTTTGTCCTCAAGGTCTTAATATTTTAAAGGTTTTATAACAGTTCCAAAAGAACAATCGGAGCAGCGTCGCCTTTGCGAACGCCGATTTTGGTCATGCGGGTATAGCCGCCGTTTCTGTCAACATACTTTGGTGCAATTTCTTCAAAAAGAAATTTCGGCATATCAATTTTTTTAGAAAGGGAGCGTTTTTTCATACCGTCTTTCGGCACTTCCGTCACAGGGTAAAGCACACTACCCAATTTGCGGCGTGCCGCAAGACGTGATGGACGGTCTTTTTTGATTGTTTTCGTAACTTCATCAAAAACGGTAACTTTTTTGCCGTTCACTTCTTCTTTAACGCGTGCGCCTTCAGCGTTTTTACGCGGAACTTTTGCAGTAACAGAAACTTCATCAAAGTTATCGCGTTCGCGAATTGCAACGGTAATTAGTTTTTCTGCCAATCTGCGCACTTCTTTTGCACGTGTTTCGGTTGTGGTAATTTTTCCGTGATATAAGAGATTGGTCGCAAGACTCCTAAGCATCGCTTTGCGCTGGCTCGAAGTGCGTCCAAGCTTTCTGTAACCGGACATGTTCAATCCTCCTGTTTTGCGGCGCGGGTGCGAATTGCGCCAATGCGTCACTCATCGTTCTGCTTTAAGTCAAGACCCAAATCTTTGAGCTTGTTCATAACTTCCTCAAGTGATTTTCTGCCAAGATTTCGCACTTTAATCATATCATCTTCTGTTCTGCTTGCCAAATCTTCAACGGTGTTAATTCCGGCACGTTTAAGACAGTTAAACGAACGAACAGACAAATCAAGCTCCTCGATACTAAGTTCAAGAGCTTTCTCTTTTTTGTCCTCACCTTTTTCAATCATAATTTCGATATGTTTTGTTACATCGGTGAGATTGATAAACAAGTTAAGGTGTTCATTAAGAATCTTAGCTCCCATGCTGACTGCTTCTTTAGGTGAGAGCGAACCGTCCGTCCAGACTTCAAGTGTAAGCCTGTCATAGTCGGTAATGTGTCCGACGCGTGTCGGGTCAATAAAGAAGTTTACGCGGCTTACAGGAGTGTAGATTGCGTCAATCGGCAGAACTCCAATCGGCAGTTCGTCACGGTTTGTTTTGTCTGCACCAACGTACCCGCGCCCTTTTGTTATTGTAAGGTCTATGCGGAGTCTGCTGTCGGGACCACCGGAAAGTGTGGCAATATGAGCTTCCGGATTAAGTATTTCCAAATCAGCATCAACGTCAATATCCGCACCGGTTACTTCACATTCGCCGGTTACTTCGATATAGGCTTTTTTGGGTTCGTTGAACTCGCTTGAGTTTTTAATCGCCAAATTTTTAAGGTTAAGTATAATTTCGGCAACATCTTCTTTAACCCCGGGTACTGTTGAAAATTCGTGAAGGACACCTTCTATTTTAATGTTTGAAATAGCCGCACCCGGCAAGGAGGAGAGCAAAATCCTCCTTAACGAGTTGCCCAAAGTTTCACCGTACCCTCTTTCTAACGGTTCGATAATAAACCGTGCAAACTTGTTGTCTTGTGATTTCTCGTCAACCCCGATATGAGGCTTCTGAAACTCAAACACAGCAAAACCCTCCTTTATAGGCGCGAATCACTACTTGGAGTACAACTCGACAATTAGAGTTTCGTTTACTTGAGTGTCGATTTGCTCTCTTGTCGGAATTGCGTTAATTTTACCGCTAAGATTCGGGTGGTCTGCTGAAAGCCATGCCGGCACAATGCGTGACTCGGTAACATCAAGAATATCTTTAAAACGCTGCATATCTTTTGAAGTGTCTTTGAGAGAAATCATGTCGCCGACTTTGACTTGATAGGACGGAATATTAACTTTTTTGCCGTTAACGCGTATATGGTTATGGCGAACAACCTGACGTGCCTCTGAACGCGAACGACCGTAGCCAAGTCTGTATACAACATTATCAAGGCGGAGTTCAAGGGCTTTGAGCAAATTTTCACCCGTAATACCTTTAACACGTTCCGCCTCGCCGAAATAATTTTTAAACTGAGTTTCAAGCACACCATAAATTCTCTTTGCTTTTTGTTTCTGACGCAACTGAAGTCCGTACTCAGACATTTTCTTTCTTGCGTCACCGTGCTGACCCGGTGCGTTTACAGTGCCGCCGCCTCTGCGTTTGTTACCGCCGGAAACGCGTTTTGTAATCGGACAGCCGGCGCGGGCACACTTTGAGCCTTTAAGGAACAGCTTTTCGCCCTCCCTGCGGCAAAGCCTGCAAACAGGACCTGTATATCTTGCCATAAAAAAATTCCTCCTGCTTTAAATCAGATTCTTCTGCGTTTGGGCGGACGGCAGCCGTTGTGCGGAACAGGTGTCACGTCTTTAATAAGCGTAATTTCAAGCCCTGCTGCCGAAAGTGCGCGGATTGCAGCCTCTCTGCCGCTACCGGGACCTTTAACATACACTTCAACAATACGAAGTCCAAATTCTTTTGCTGACTGAGCCGCCGTATCAGCCGCCATTTGAGCCGCATAAGGGGTTGACTTGCGTGAACCGCGAAAGCCCAGTTCTCCGGCAGATGCCCATGAAAGAGCGTTACCCGCCGCGTCCGTCATTGTAACGATTGTATTATTAAAACTTGACTGAATATGCGCCTGACCTCTGTCAACAAACTTCTTATCGCGCCGTCTTCTGGTGGCGGCGGCTTTTTTAACAGGTTTTTTAGCCAAAGGTTAAACCCTCCTATTATTTCTTCTTGTTCGCGACGGTTCTTTTCGGACCTTTGCGCGTTCTGGCGTTTGTGCGTGTTCTTTGACCGCGAACGGGCAAACTTCTGCGGTGGCGTATGCCTCTGTAACAGCCGATTTCCATAAGGCGTTTAATATTCAGAGCAACTTCACGGCGCAAATCGCCTTCGACAGTTTGTGTTTTTTCGATTATATCACGGATTCTTGCCGCTTCATCATCGGTCAAATCACGAACGCGGGTGTCGGGGCTTACTTTTGCTTCACTCAAAATCCTGTTTGCGCTGGAGCGTCCTACGCCATAAATTGCCGTAAGACCGATTTCCACGCGTTTTTCACGCGGCAAATCAACGCCTGCAATACGTGCCATAAAATCCTCCTTAACCCTGTCTTTGTTTGTGGCGAGGGTCTTTGCAAATGACCCTTACAATGCCTTTTCTTTTAATAATTTTGCATTTTTCGCAAATTGGTTTAACGGAAGGACGTACCTTCATTTTTTAACACCTTCCCTTTTAATGACTACTTATCCCGCCAGATTATGCGCCCTTTTGTTAAGTCATAGGGCGACATTTCAAGCAGCACTTTATCTCCGGGCAGAATCCTTATAAAATTAAGACGTAATTTGCCTGAAATATGAGCCGTTATAACGTGCTTATTTTCAAGCTCTACCTTAAACATGGCGTTAGGGAGCTTTTCCGTCACAACGCCCTCGACCTGAATAACATCGTCTTTTGACAAAGGTCGCTAACCTCGCTTTCTTGTTACGCTTTTGTACGGGAGTTAAAAGGCTGAACAGTCTTTCTGACATCCGCGTCAAGAGCGGTATTTGATTCAAGCTTTTTTTTCAATTCATAATCTATAAAATTAACGGGGCGGACATGTTTTTGCTTTTTCTTTTTGGGCGAAGACAATTTTCTTATTGCGCCGTCGGACAAATACAAATATTCGCCCTCGACAGTGACGACTACAAAAAAGTTCAATTTATCTCTGCCCGCCTTTGAAAAAACAACTTGCCCTGTAACAAATGATTCCATCTTAACCCCTGTTAATAAGCGTTAATATTTCCGGTTCGCCGTCGGTAATAGCTATTGTATTCTCGTAATGCGCCGAAAGAGAACCGTCTTTTGTAATGACAGTCCATTTGTCGGCAAGCACTTTAATTGCCGCGCCTCCGATGTTGACCATCGGCTCAACAGCAATTGTCATACCCGCCTGAAGGCGCGCTCCTCTGTTTGGAGGACGGTAGTTCGGAACAGAAGGGTCCTCATGGAGGTCTTTACCGACACCGTGACCAACGTATTCGCGAACAACGGAAAACCCGTTTGATTCAACAAAATCCTGAACTGCTTTTGAAATATCGTGAACATGATTGCCCGCACGGGCAAATTTGATTCCTTCAAAAAAACTTTGCTTTGTGACTTCAATCAATTTTGTTGCGTCGGCAGAAATTTTGCCGACCGGAAGTGTCCGCGCCGCATCTCCATGAAAGCCGTCAAAGAAAACGCCAATATCAACACTGGCAATGTCGCCTTCTTTGAGTTTGCGCGAGGAGGGAATACCGTGTATAACTTCCTCGTTTATTGAGATACAAACGCTTTTCGGAAAACCGCGGTAATGCAGAAAAGATGGACGGGCTCCCTGGCTGAGGATAAACTTTTCCGCCGCGTAATCGATTTCCGCTGTTGTAATTCCGGGAACAAGCATTGATTCAATGAGTTCAAGCGTTTCTCCGGTAAGCCGGCACGCTGTACGCATACGCGCAAGTTCAGCCGGACTTTTTATTATAATTGCCAATTTTTTAGCCTTCTTTTTGGTCGCCCAGTTCGGCTATTATTTGTGCGGTAATGTCGCCGATGTCACCGATTCCGCTGACGGGCAAAAGCAAACCTTCACCCTTATAAAAGTTTATAATCGGTTCGGTCATTTCATGATACAAAGTAAGCCTTTTTTGAACAGTAAGTGTCTTGTCATCTTCACGCTGAATCAGAGTACCGCCGCAAACATCGCACTTGTCTTTTATTACAGGCGGATGATAATGGGTGTTGTACGTTGCGCCGCAACGTGCGCAATAAACGCGCCCCGCCATGCGTTCTATAATAACTTCGTCCGGAACTTGAATTGAGATTACTCTGTCAAGCGGCAAGTCAAGGTCACGCGCAAAGTGTGACAATACGCCTGCCTGATACAGTGTACGCGGGTACCCGTCAAGAATGAAAGAACCGTCGGCAATTTGTTTAACGATAAGTCTTGCAACAATCTCGTCTGAAACTAATTTTCCTTCATCAATAAGTGATTTTACGGCACGTCCGTTGACGTTGTTTTCCTGCGCTTGATTCCGGAGTAAATCTCCTGTTGAAACATGAGGTGTATTGTAATAGCGAGCAAGGTTTCGTGCCTGAGTGCCTTTACCTGCCCCCGGTGCTCCAAGAACTACTAAACGCATATTAGCCCCCCCGAACTTATTGCTTCGTTTATTTTTATACGGAAGCGGGGCGGGAGCTTTTAAACCCCCCGCCCGACTTTATTTTTTCTTACCCAAGAACCCTTCATGGTGACGCATAAGCAAACGGGATTCAAGCTGTTTCATAAGTTCAAGCGCAACGCCGACAACAATGAGCATTGTGGTGCCGCCTATACTTGTGTTTATACCGAAAATCCAACGTATTATTATTGGAATAAGGGCAATTATCGCATAAGCAACCGCCCCAATCCAGCTAAGTCTGTCAACTGTCCGCTTAACGTAATCTGCGGTTGGTTTACCTGAACGTATACCGGGGATAAACCCGCTGTTTGCCTTAAGGCTTTCTGCCATTTGATTCGGATTGATAGCAAAAGATGTATAGAAGAATGTAAAGCAGAAAATAAGAATAACATAAAGTACAGCGCCGGCAGGGTTTCCGATGTCAAGGAAGTTTACGACACGTCCGAGCCAAACGGGCTGAACAAAGGAATAAATTGTTTGAGGAAGCTGTAACAGCGAAATTGCAAAGATAATACTCATAACACCCGCAACGTTTACTTTTACGGGAATGTATGAGGATTGTCCGCCGAAAATCTGTGAGCCGACCATTTTTCTGGAATACTGAACAGGAATACGGCGTTCACCGTCCTGAATCAAAACGGCAAATGCAACAATCGCTACAAAAACAACCAAAACAAGAATAACCTTTGCGACTTCGGCCGCTCCGCCGGTTGCGTAACCGCGGAAAACTTCAAATCCTTGAGGAATATTTGAAAGAATGTTTGCAAATATAATGAATGATGACCCGTTTCCGATTCCTCTTTCAGTAAGAAGTTCGCCGAGCCACATAATAAAGATAGTGCCGGTAATCAGCGTAAGCAAGGCAATAATATAAAGCAACCAGCGCGTTGCTCCGTAACTGTGGAACGCGCCGCTAAGTGAATAAATAGTTCCGATGCCTTGAACAAGTCCTAATCCGACTGCCGCGTAACGCGTAATTTGCCCAAGCTTTTTTCTGCCGTCCTCATCTTCTTTAAGTTTTTCGAGATAAGGAATAGCAACAGTAAGAAGCTGCATGATAATCGATGCGTTAATATACGGCGTGATACCCATCGCAAAGATGGTTCCGACGCCGCCCCCGGCAATCAGAGCAAGTAGGTTTGCTGAATCTTCCGGCTGAAGCCTTGCGGGATTAACACCGGGCAAGTAAATATGGCAGCCGACACGATAAACCGCAAGCACAATAAGAATATAAATAAGTTTCTTACGGATATCCTTGTCTTTCCACGCGTTAGCGAATACGGAAAACATTAAACCACCTCTGCTTTTCCGCCTGCCGCCTCGATTTTAGAAGTTGCGGTCTTACTGAAAAAGTTGACTTTGACAGTAAGTTTTTTTGTTATTTCGCCGTTGCCAAGAATTTTAACGCCGTCACGCGGATTAGAAACAAGACCTTTTGATTTAAGCGCGGGAATATCAACTACTGCGCCGTCGTCAAAGACATCAAGCAAAGAAACGTTTATTGCCACAATGTCCTTGGTGTTTCTGCATTTAAAGCCGCGCTTTGGCATTCTGCGGTACATAGGCATCTGACCGCCCTCGAACCCCGGACGAACGCCGCCGCCCGTACGGCTCCATTGACCGCCATGACCGCGGCCGGCGAATTTTCCGTTGCCGGAAGATTCGCCTCTGCCAACGCGCCATGCTTTTCTGTGCGCTCCGACGGCGGGTTTTAAATCATTGAGAGTCAAACTGACCGCCTCCTTATAAATATCCCGCTCAATAATGAGAGGGGGTGGTGCTATATTTCTTCTACTTTAACGAGATAGCTTACACCTTTAATCATACCGCGTATCGCAGGATTATCTTTTTGTTCCACAAACGAATTTAGTTTGCCAAGCCCAAGTGCTTTAACAGTCTTGACATGTTTAGGAATGACGCCGATTGTGGATTTAACAAGAGTGATTTTGAGTTTCTCCGCCATGCGGCACCTCCTTAACCTAAAATTTCCGAAACTTGTTTGCCTCTCAGGCGTGCCACGGTTTCGGGCGTTTTTATACTGACAAGACCTTCGATTGCGGCGTTGACAACATTGCGTTTGTTTGAGGAGCCGATACATTTTGTAATAATGTTTTTAACTCCCGCAAGTTCCATTACAGCACGCACTGCGCCGCCGGCAATAACGCCGGTACCGTCCGGAGCAGGTTTAAGCAGAACATTTGCGCTACCGAAATGCCCTGTCACTTGATGATAAATACTGTTAAACTGATTGCGTTGCACAAAAATGAGATGTTTTTTAGCGTCCTCTTTGCCCTTGCGAATAGCCTCCGCAGTTTCGGAGGCTTTTCCAAGCCCGACTCCGACATAGCCGTTGCCGTCGCCGACGACGACAAGCGCGGCGAAACTGATTGTACGCCCGCCTTTAACGACTTTCGTAACGCGTTTTATCGTAACAACACGGTCTTGCAGGTCAAGTGAGGATGCGTCTATTTTTCCGCTCAAATTAAAGTCCTCCTTAAAAGTTCAAACCGGCTTCTCTCGCGGCGTCGGCAAGAGCTTTTACTTTTCCGTGGAAAACATAACCGCCCCTGTCAAAGACGACTGCGCTGACGCCTTTTTCTTTTGCTCTTTCGGCAAGAGCTTTACCGACCGCAGTAGCCGCCGCCGTATTCCAAGTTTTACCGGAAAGAGGTTCGGCTATTGCTTTTTCGGCTGTACTTGCCGCGCAGAGCGTCTTTCTTGCCGCATCGTCTATTATTTGGGCATAAATATGCTTATTTGAGCGAAAAACGGCAAGCCGAGGTCTTTGCGGAGTTCCCGAAAGGTGGTTGCGTATTCTCAAATGCCGCTTTACACGCGCAACTGAGCGCGCCTGTTTTCTTATCATAAATCAGCACCTCTACTTCTTGCCGGTCTTGCCGGCTTTGCGAATAATTTGCTCGTTTGCGTATTTAACACCTTTGCCGTTATAAGGCTCCGGCGGACGTTTAGAGCGTATTTCGGCGGCATATTGACCGACTTTTTCCTTGTCGATGCCTGTTACGGTGATTTTTGTCGGAGCCTCTGACGTGGAAGTTACGCCGTCGGGGTCTATCATAACTACGGGATGAGAGTAACCGAGAGAGAGCGTAAGTTTATTACCTTCTTTGGAATGAACTCTCCAACCTGTACCGACTATTTCAAGTTTTTTAGTGTAGCCGTTGGTAACGCCCTCAACCATATTATTTATAAGAGAGCGTGTCAGCCCGTGTAATGATTTGCTTCTTTTCAAGTCATTCGGGCGTGTGACGATAATTTTACCGTCTTCCAAAGCGATGTTCATGTCCGGCGCGAGTTTTCTTGATAACTCGCCCTTAGGACCTTTGACTGTAACTTCATTGCCTTCGGCAATTGTGACAGTCACACCCGCAGGAACAACAACGGGCAGTTTGCCTATTCTTGACATGGTCTGCTTCCTTTCTGTTTTACTTATT
>JAISHX010000089.1 GCA_031262335.1 Clostridiales bacterium | reverse complement strand
CTTAGTTTTTTCATAGCAAGCTCAATCAGTACCGGTGACGGCTTACCGATAAACAAAGGCTTTTTCTTAACAGCATACTCAAGCATAACAGCAATAGAGCCGCAATCCGGCACAGAGCCGAAACTTGTCGGGCAGACATAATCAGGATTTGTTGCGATATACGGAATATCACCTGTAAGTAAAACACACGCGTCGCGCAGTTTTTTATGCGTAAGCTCGGTATCAAAGCCAAGCAGAACAATTTCCGCGCCGTCTGTATCTGTTACAGCGTTTACATCGAATTTTTTCAGTTCCTGAACCATAGATGCTGTTCCGACACAAAAAACACGTTTTTTCGGAAAGTTTTCATTTATATACAATGCTGTTGCATGCGTTGAAGAAAAAATATCATTTTCTGTACAATCAATACCCAACCGAATAAGTTTTTCGACATAATCTTTTGCAGACAGAGAAGAATTATTTGTAACAAATACGGCTTGACCGCCGATACTTTTTATTTTTGAAAGCAACGGCAAAGTCCCGTCAAAAAGAGTTGAATCTTTGTAGATTGTTCCGTCCATATCAAAAAGCCATAATTTCTTATTTTTTAAATTCATGGCAAACCACCTTTCATAAACATATTATAGAATAAGAGAAAATATTTCAAGGGGGAAAGTCCATGAAAAGCAGATGTTACCACCCAATAATTCCGCACCCGCCTCATCCTCCGCGTCCGTGCAAACCGCGCCATGTTTCAGCACGAAAAGTCATGGGATTAATAACCTTTTCGGCAGGACTCGGAATGTTGACGGCAATGCTTATCCCCGCATGGGGAATATTATTTGCCGCACTTATGACAATATTCGGATTTTGGAACTTATTTATGTAGGAGCTTATATTTTGCAAGCTCTAAATTCCCATATGTTACAGTCTGTTAACTTAAAAAGTTAACGGACTGTATTCAAATCATACGGAGTTTCTTGGTAAACAAAATAATTGAGCCAGTTTGCAAACAAAAGGTTTGCATGAGCACGCCAGCGCATCAGCGGCTTTTTTGTTGTGTCGTCGGATTCAAAATAGTTTTTCGGAACAAGAATTTGCTCGCCTTTTGCCAAATCACGAAAGTATTCTTCTGCAAGAGTATTTGCGTCATATTCGGCATGACCTGTTGCAAATACTTGTTTTCCTTTAGTGTCGGCAATCAGATAAACTCCGGCGTCTTTTGATTCTGCCAAAATTTCTAACTGATTAACAGACGCAACTTCATTCCGGCGTACTTCCGTATGCCGTGAATGAGGCGCAAAAAAAACTGTATCAAAGCCGCGCAACAACAATTGATTATTATAACTCGGTGTTGGTGAAATTTCATGTTCAAAAATACCAAACATCTTTTTTTCAAGGGTATATTTTTTTATACCGTAATGATAATGCAGTCCTGCCTGTGCACCCCAGCAAATATGCAAAGTCGAACATACTTTTTCTTTTGACCATTCCATTATTTCACAGAGTTCACGCCAGTATGTAACATCTTCAAAGTCAAGTTTTTCGACAGGCGCACCTGTTATAATCATTCCGTCAAAACGGAATTTTTTTACTTCGGCAAAAACTTTATAATACGCCGACAAATATTCTGCCGGCGTATTTTTTGAAGAATGACTTTCCATATGCAACAGAGTAACATCTACTTGAAGCGGCGAATTTCCGATAAGCCTAAGAAGTTGTGTTTCTGTTGTTTGTTTGTTCGGCATTAGATTCACAATAATTATTTGCAACGGACGAATATCTTGCCTAAAGGCGCGGCTTTCGTCCATAACAAATATATTTTCCTGTTTGAGAACTTGTTTTGCAGGCAAAAAATCCGGCACTTTTATTGGCATGTCAATCTCTCCGTCTTCCGGTGATTATTAAAATTCTGATAAGTTGCAAAACAGCATTTGCCGCCGCCGCAACATATGTCATTGCCGCCGCCGACAAAACCTGCTTTACCATTTTTGTTTCTTTTGCACTTAAAAAGCCGGAAAGTATGCTGACAGCGCGTGCTGACGCGTTAAATTCAACCGGCAGAGTAACTAAAGAAAACACGACGACCATTCCAAATCCGATTACACCGATATTAACAAAAATCTGACTGATATGCGGTGCCGCCTGTGTAAACAAAAGTCCGATAATAACAAGAGGCCACGCAAGGTTAGAACCAAAATTAACAACAGGGACAATTGCACTTCTAAGTCCAAGCGGCGAATATCCGACTTTATGTTGAATAGCGTGCCCTGTTTCATGAGCGGCAACACCTGCCGCCGCAACCGATACTGATGAATACACATCATCAGAAAGCCGGAGTATTTTTGAACTTGGGTCATAATGGTCTGTAAGATGCCCGCGTATATGTTCTATGCGAACGTCGTGGATTCCTGCCGCGTTCAATATTTTTGCGGCGACTTGGGCACCGGTCATTCCGGTTGCGGACGCAACACGCGAATATTTTGAAAAAGTCGATGATAATTTCATTTGTGCGTAAAGCGCAAGTATAATTGCCGGAATTATTATTATAATCGTCCAGTCGAAATAAAACATAGCCAACCTCCTCTTATAAACTTCCCGCTCAATATTATACACCTTTATTTGAATATAAATCAAGTGTTTTTATCAAACGTATCTTTCTCAAAAAACTGCGCCTTATATCCCCATTGCTGAAGCAAGGGGATATAAGGCGCAGTTGGTAAACATCGTCAACCATTTTCAATAAAATTATATCAATTTCGGAAAAGGGAGCTGTTTCTGTGTTTTAGCCTATCATTTTATTTACTTCGTCTGCAAAATTATCTTCTTTCTTTTCAATGCCTTCGCCTTTTTCAAACGCGGCGAAACGCGTTACTTTAATAGAAACACCATTTTCTTTATTGAATTTATCCAAATATTGAGCAACATTAAGTTCCGAATCTTTTATATATACTTGGTCAAGAAGGCAAATTTCTTTAACACGCTTTGCAAGTTTGCCTTCTACTATTTTCAAAATTACTTGTTCCGGTTTTGACGACGCGGCTGTAAGAGTTTCTGAAGTTGCTTTTTTTGCGGCTTCAAGCTTTCCGGCATCTTCAATAAGACCTTTTTCAATAAGCTGTTCAAGGGCGGCGTTCAAGTTACCGTTTGTTTCTCTCAACGCTCTTGCGGCATGAGCAACAGCAAGACCGGTTATTTGCATAAGCTTTTTCTGCTTTGCCTCGTCCTCTTCGGCTTTAATCGTTTGTTCTTTAATAATTTCGCGTTCTTCAGATATTCTTGATTCGGGGATTTCTTCTTTGGACACAAATTCAGGGCGGTTGACTGTTATTTGCATGCAAATATTTTTTGCCGCCTCAAGAGTGGTGTCGGAAAGCTCACCCTCAATTTCTGTAAGAACGGCAATACGCGCTGTTGTGGACGATGTTTCGCCGTGAACATATTTTTGCAAGAATTTGCCTTCTCCTGATGAGAATTTTACAAAACGGCGTATTCTCATATTTTCGCCGTACAGTGCAATTTTACCTTTGAGAGCTTCTTCAACTGTTGTAAATTCGCCGTGTTTCCAAGGCGAGGCAAGTAACGAAGAAACGTCTTGCACATCAGATTGTAAAATATATTCCCCGATTTGCTGAACAAATTTTTTAAATTCAGGATTTTTGGCGACAAAATCTGTTTCGCAGTTGATTTCAATGACTGTGCCTGTTTTGCCGTCGTCCGAAATATAAG
>JAISHX010000041.1 GCA_031262335.1 Clostridiales bacterium | reverse complement strand
AGCCGCTAAATGATGATTTAGAGAACCACTAAGGAGGGACGATATGAAATATATCTTAAAACCTATTTTTGAGCTTAAAACCGGTGAGTTTGAACTCTTCGGGAATATCCTCTATAATTATATCGCAATGGGTATTATCGGTCTTATTGCTTTTGCCGTCGCCTTTGAAGTGGTAGGCAAACTCTACGCCAACGACATGATAAGCGGCAGAACATCAGGTTCTATTATACATTGGATAGTTCGGTTAGTTGTGTTTATTGTGTTATTTTATGTTTTCAGCCTATTTATTTGGTTGATAAAATTTATAATTTCGATTCCGTGGTGGGTTTGGTTGATTGTTAGCATTGTATTTGTTGCCGTTATTGGTATAAGTTTTATATTTAGACGTAAATCAAGCAAAGTGAGATAAGAAAGAGGAAAGGTAATGTCCTAAAGTAATTTAGCCCCGCCATCTCCTCAAAGGAGATGGCGGGGCTAAATTGTATTAGTCTGCCAAACATAAATTATATTAAAACTTCACCATAACCGCTTTCGTCTTCAGGCTCAGGGTCGGGTTCGGCAAGTTCAAGTTTCGCGATTGACACTTCAAATGCTGTTTTAGTTATAGCAGAGCCGTCTTCCTGTTTCTTTTGATAAGCCCTGCTTTGCATTCTACCCCATAATTTTATATTATCTCCTGTTTGTAACCGTCCGGAGAAGCGAGCGTTCCTTCCCCACGCAATGCACGGAATATAGTCTGACTTGTTGTAAGAACGATTGACCGCAATTAGTATGTCCGCAATTTCACGCCCAAAAGGTGTTGTGCGGTATATGGGCGGCTTACATATAAAACCGTTCAAAAAGACTTCGTTTGGATTTTGCTGTTCTTCAAAAGTAATTTCGTCCGTATTCATAATTTCAAGGTCACGCACGAATATTGTTAAGATAAGGCGATTTCTTTTTCCGTCCTCAACATAATTGTTATAGGAACGTATCTGACCGGTAATCGCAACGCAAGCACCGCGCATAAATGTATCCAAGTCAAGAATACGTTCGGAAATAGTAACCGGAAGTATGTCATAAACATCACTGAGCCGTCTTACTTCGATATTAAAATTATAAAATCTTTCGCCAAAAACTTCATGGCTGTATTCCGGTTCTGATGCCACTGTACCTATTACGGTGATATTGTTATTATAAATAGCATTCAAATAAGATTCTGTCACCATTTTCTTACGCTCCTTCCAGCATATGTTTTTTAAATATTCATCTATTGAGAAAGCATATTCACAATGCTTTCAAAATATTCTATCATTTCTTTAGTTCATTAAAAAACAAAATCTATATGCAAGGTTCAAATAGAAATGCTTTTAGCGGTAACGATTAAAAGACGCACTTATAAAAGGCGCACGCTTGTCCGCCAAAAGAGCCGTGACAACTGCAGGCAAAACACAGTTTAATGTAAAAGCAGAACAATCTCCGTTAAATTTTTCGGAGAAAAAAGATATGTTTAAAGAAAATTCTTGCTGCATAACAGTCTTTTGAGAAAGCGTACGAAAAGACCGTTGGACACAGAAAACAACAGAGTCCTCAGACACGCTCGATGCCGTAACGCTCGCTTTTCGGTTAAATCCGTATGTGACAATTTCTGTTTCAGCTTTTGAAAGACTTTTGATTACGGACAAATCATCCGTATTAATGACCGCGGCTTCACACTCAATTGAAAGAGGGTGTGCCGGTGTTTGATTAGCTATCAATACGTCAAGTTTTTCATATGAAAGAACAGAAGTGGCGTTTTCCTGTCCTACTACTATATCGGTCATACCGTCGGCACATATAATAGGAATTTTTCCAAACACAGAAAAAATAATTTCTCTTAACATTTCTGTTTCTTCGGTCGCATTTTGGCAAAACATTCCCAGTTTCACTGGCAACCACCTCCAACAAAATTTTTCCCGTAATTTCAGGTTTATATTCAATATACGCTTGACATGCCTGCAAGATTGATAAATATAGTTGACGCAACAGGCGAAATTATCCTGCCTATTAACCCGAACAACAATAAAAGTATAAGAACAATCTGCAATGTTTTCTCATACCGGCTGTATGTTACGCACGCGTTCGGACTAAGAATTACATCCATTACAGCAGAACCGTCCAGCGGATATACAGGTATAAGGTTGAACAACGCAAAAGAAATATTAACCGTACAAAAAGTCCACATTGCAATAATAATGTATGAATACTTTAAAGTAAAAGACGGAGAGATAAATCTCATAGCAAAGGCAACACCGCAGCCAACTAACATATTTGCGACAAGCGGAATCATATTTGCAATTATTACTCCTCTTTTACGATTGCGGTAAAACATCGGCGTTGTTCCGACGGGATTAGACCAGCCAAGCCCGCCGCACATGACAATACAAAAAAGTCCAAGCAAGTCCACATGTCTTAATTTTACCCCAAATGCGCGATTTCTTTTGGGGGAATTATCACCAAGAGCAACTGTCGCCGCTCCTCGGGCAATTTCATGAATCTGAACAGCTATAAACCCTGACACTATAAGTGCGGCATAGTGCATTAAAATTACCATAATAGCCTCCTCTGAAAGACTGCTTCCCTGATTCTAATGTCTATTACGACTAAATCTTTCGTGTATTCCGAAATCGATAAGTCTTGACATAAATGTTAAATTAAGACTATTGTTTCGCTTCTTGATTGGCATCGAAAAATTTACATTTACTGTCGGCGGAATCAATCCTATCTGCAATTCACCAACACTCTCGCTATTATGCTTGCTCATAATCTGCTTTGCTAAATCCTCAATTTGTTTAAGTGCTAATCTTAATGCTTCAACATTTCCTGCATTTACTTTTACATCAAGCAAAGACAAAGACTTGCGAAACGACTTTACATCGGGTTCGTTCCGAATATCAATGGCGACAACCAATTCTTCATTCATATCTGCTGCATTGCTTTTTATAAAGTCATACAACAAAGGATATTTGCATACAAACGCCGTCTTACCCAAAGACTTATTAATATGCTCATAATACTGTTTTAATTCTGTCTCAACGGGGTTAAGTAGCAGCATCCTATTGTAAAGCCTGTCCAACAAATTATGTTGCTTTATCAAATCTGCACGAATCGGATGCGGTAGATAACTCATTCCTTGAATACTACTAATCGTTGAATATAAAAATGTACGTAAAAATGTGCCCCGTCTAGAAGGCTGAGAGCGGATTCTACTTAAATACTCTGAATCGTGAGGAGCACGTTGTATTATAGCATAAATTTGCCTTAATTCTTCTTGTCCAAGCGAGCCTATCATTTCCGATAAGCCAACTTTTACACTTGATAGAAATTCAGATGATGCGGCATCAAAAGAAATCTCTCTAATAATACTCTTTACGAGCGAGTATCGTTCCCCAAATACGCCTTCAGTATCTTCATACAACGCTTTTTCTTTGAGAGTAGCAAAACCAACTGACGGATTAGTCGATTTAGTTGATTTATTAGGTATAAAGTTCAACTCGTCCCACAGGACAATTGCCATCAAAATGTTCTGCCAACAAACCTTAAGATAATTGTTCGTTGGTGTTGAGGCGTTAAGCGTTTTGTAATAAAGGGGAGTTAAACTCCAATTGTCAATCATAACAGTATTCATCGATAGCCTCCTTCTAAAAAATCAGTCTGCATGGGCGATTTTGTTTACTTTCCATTTTCCGGATAACAAATATATAATGACAATGATTAAAGCTCCCGAACTTGCCGCCGGCGCACCAAGTCCGACTCCGAAAAGTCCCATATTAAATTTTACGCCAAGAATATACGCCATTGGAACGCGCAGAAGCAACGAGCTAAGCATGCCGTTCATAAGAGAGAAAAACGTATGTCCGCCGCCGTTAAGAAATCCGTTTATGCAGAAAATAAAAGGTACAAAAAGCAAATCGAATGAAAAAGTTCGTACATAAGTTACTCCCGATTCTATCATTCTTTCGTCATCTGCAAAAATGCGGAGTATTTCGTCCGGAAACATCTGCACAAAAAAGAAAAACGTATACATTATTACAACAGCAAAAACCGTTCCGATACGACAAGCAGAAACAGCCCTGTCCATTTTTCCTGCTCCGATGTTCTGTGCACTCATGCTGGCAATTGACGCGCTTATAGCTATTGCGGGCATAAAAGCAAAGCTGTTAAATTTTCCGGCGGCTCCAACCGCCGCTGATGCGTAAACTCCAAATGTGTTTACCATCATTGTTATAAACAAAAATGACAAGCTTGTAACACCGTTTTGGACACTTGTCGGCAAACCGATTTTAAGAATAAGTTTTAGCTGTTCTTTGTCAATTCTGAAAGACTTACGCCTAAAATCAAATTGGAAGTTATTCCGCACCATATAAGATATACAAAGCACTACACTTAACGCCTGTGACGCAACCGTTGCCAATGCCGCGCCTAACGCACCAAGTCCGAAAAATCCAACAAGCAGGAAATCAAGAATTACATTTGTGATACACGACGCCAAAACAAAATAAAAAGGATGTTTTGAATCTCCCATGCCTTGCAGAATTGCCGCAAAAGCATTATATCCGAAAATAAACACAAGACCTGATACAGTAACCGTCAAATAACGCTTGCTTTCTTCAAAAGATTCAGGCGGAGTTTGTATAAGATGCAGAATAGGCACTCGGAAAATAAGCATTACAACAGAAATAGAAACAGATAATATTAAAAGCATAGTAATAATCGTAGCTGTAACACTTTTAAGGGCGTCCTTTTTTCCGCGTCCTATGTATTGACCAATCAGTACAGTCGCACCTACACATAATCCTATAATAATGTTTGTTAAGATAAACGTAATCTGTCCGCCAATGTTTACGCCGGACATACTTTCCGCTCCCGAGAAATTTCCGACAATAAGCATATCCGCGACATTATAAAACGACTGAATTATATTTGACGCCAAAAACGGCAGCGCAAATACAATTAACTTTTTAAGAACGCTTCCTTCAGTAAGGTTATTTTCAATCCTTGGCATATAATTCCCTCTTTCGATATTCTCTCCATAAAAAACAGGGAGAGCAGGCTTATAAAAAAGGATTATATCCCATTTAAAACAAAAATGCAAGCAAAAAATCAGCTCTCCTTTATAAAGGGAACTGATTTTTTGCTTATTTCAATTTATTATTCTTCAATTGCACTTAATTCTTTGTCAATAGTGTCCTTTACATCCGTTATACTTTTCTTAATTAAGTCAATAACATCTGTAATGCTTTTCATTATTGAATCTGCGTCAATCGCCTTGTCTAAGTTGACAAGACTATCGGCATACTCTTTTATGCGGCTCTCAAAACTTTCAATAGCATCGTCAAACGCCTTATAAAGACTGTCTTTCATTGCGTTTATTGCCGCCAGTGTCTTATCCTGACTAAGTGAATCGGCAATTTTTTGACCGCTGTCAGTAATAAATTGACCAATTGTTTTTGTCCCTTCAGAAATAAGCATGTTTAATCCGTCAAGCGTTGTGTTAGCCATAATAAAGTCCTCCTCTGTATTCTGCGGAAAATCAGCCCCACAGAATCTTCATAATTTCCGAATAAATTTTCACCGCAATTTCTACTCCTCTTGTAATATATTCTATGATACTGTTATTTGTGTCACCGTCTTTATATCAAAAAAAGAGCGGAAAAATCTCCGCTCTTTTCCTTTATTATATAAATTATTCAGAAATCCCGATAGTTTCTTTGGAAAGATAATCTTCTTCATATTTAGGACGTGCTGTATACGTTGTGTGAAGAAGGTGATGTGCCTTATGCCCGTTAGGTTCTCCAAGATATTCGTCATAAAGCTTTTTAATGTATGGATTTTCGTGACTGCGGCGAATTTCAATCGACCTATCTTCGTCATATATTGCACCTGCGCGTTTTTCCCAGACATTTGTTTCATACTGAGTAAACGGGTCAACAATCGGCTGACC